>CBDVCB010000124.1:0-5975 GCA_965372395.1 uncultured bacterium | reverse complement strand
GACGCCGTCTTTCAGACGTCTGGGTTTGTCGGCTTTGCCGGACAAACAAAAAGGGGCGACCCGTTGGCCGCCCCCTCCATGTCTCCGTGTCTGGATAACCTAATAGCGATAGTGCTCTGGCTTGAACGGGCCGGTCTGGGGAATGCCCAGATATTTGGCCTGCTTCCTGTTCAAGCTATCGAGCTTGACGCCAATCTTTTCGAGGTGCAGGCGCGCGACCTCCTCGTCGAGAATCTTCGGCAGGGTGTAGACACCGATCGGATATTTTCCGGGATTGCAGTACAACTCCATCTGCGCGAGCACCTGGTTGGTGAAGCTGTTGCTCATCACAAAGCTCGGGTGGCCCGTAGCGCAACCGAGGTTTACCAGGCGGCCTTCCGCCAACAGGATAATGCTGCTGCCGCTGGGATAAGTGATCTTATCAACCTGCGGCTTGATGTTGGTCCATTTGTATTTCTTCATCTTCTCGACCTGGATCTCGGAGTCGAAGTGGCCAATGTTGCAGACGATCGCCATGTCCTTCATCTTTTTCATGTGGCGCTCGGTGATGACGTCGCAGCACCCGGTGGTGGTTACGAAGAGGTCGCCAATCAGGCAGGCATCGTCCATGTTCATCACTTCATAGCCTTCCATCGCGGCCTGCAACGCGCAGATCGGGTCGATTTCGGTGATGACCACGCGGGCGCCCTGCCCGATGAGCGACTGGGCGCAGCCCTTGCCGACGTCGCCGTAGCCCGCCACCACGGCCACCTTGCCGGAGAGCATGACGTCGGTTGCGCGCATGATGCTATCGACGAGCGAGTGGCGGCAGCCGTAGAGGTTGTCGAACTTGGACTTGGTGACGGAATCGTTGACGTTGAACGCCGGGAAGAGCAACTCGCCCTTGGCGTGCAGCTGGTAGAGGCGGTGAACGCCGGTGGTGGTTTCTTCGCTGACGCCAAGAATTCCCTTCGCGATGCGGGAGAAACGATTCGGATCTTTTTTGAGCGCCTTTTTGAGCTGGGCGTAGAGTACGCCCTCTTCAACGCTTTCCGGCTTTTTGTCGAGGATCGATGGATCCTTTTCGGCCTTCACGCCGAGCTGGACAAACATGGTGGCATCGCCGCCGTCGTCGAGGATGACGTTTGGCCCCTTGCCGTTGCCCCAGTCGAGGATGCGGTCGGTGTATTCCCAGTATTCCTCCAGCGACTCGCCCTTGACGGCAAAAACGGGAGTGCCGGTCTTGGCGATGGCCGCCGCCGCGTGGTCCTGCGTGGAATAGATATTGCAGCTCGCCCAGCGTACTTTCGCGCCGAGCTCCTGCAACGTCTCGATCAACATGGCCGTTTGGATCGTCATGTGCAGCGACCCGGTAATGCGCGCGCCTTTGAGTGGCTTTTCTTCTCCATGCTTTTCGCGAAGCGCCATCAGCCCCGGCATTTCATATTCCGCAAGCTCCATCTCCTTGCGGCCAAATGCAGCTAGCGAGATATCGGCAATCACATAGTCGTTTGTTTTTTTCTTTGTAGCTTTCTTTTTTTCAGCCATTTGAAGTCTCCTTATACTATTTTTGATTTTAGATTGCTGATTTCCGATTTGTTGGAACTCAGGCGGCGGTGGCCTTTCCCTAAAAAGCTGTCGCAGACCCACAAATCAAAATTCGAAATTTTATTCCTTTTCCCCCACCACCATCAGAACGGAAAGGTCGGGCGTGGCGCCGGGGAGCGAGTCGATCACGAGCGGCTTGAGTCCGGCCTGCTTTAGCCATTCGCGGATTTCGAGCGGATCGAAACCGAGCCATTGGTCGGCCCACTCCTCGCGTGCCCATTCGTGTTCGTGGCGCACCAGATCCAGAATAACGAGTTGCCCACCCGGTTTCAGCGCCGCCGCAGCCGCGCACACGACATCCTCGGGATTCGAGGTATGGTGCAACGACTGGCTCAAAAACACGGCGTCCAGCTCCGCACCGCCCAGATCCAGACTCTCCAGAATCCCGACCTGGAAATCGATTCGACCCGCAACGCCCTGCTCCACCGCCTTCTCCTCCACCAGCTTGAGCATCTTTTCAGACTGGTCGAATGCGATCACCCTTTCGGCAAAGCGCGCCAGCAACAAGGCCAGATAGCCTTCTCCGCAGCCCAGATCCGCCACCTGCTTGCCGGCAAACCCCGCCGCCATCGCCGCCGCCATCGCCTGCCAACCCCCGCCCGGTTCGGTCAGGGACCCGTAGCGGCCGGCAATCTCGTCGAAAAACTCGCGGCTCCTCTTCCGCCGCAGATCCAGTACGCGGTCGACCGATGCTGCATCGCGGTTGGCGACGGAAATTTCCTTGAGCCGTTCATTGAGGATCTGCGTAAAGGCGGCATCGTTGAAAAGCGGACCTCGATTGTAGTAGACCGACGTGCCGTCGCGGCGCGACTCGACCAGCCCCGCCTCGCGCATTGGCTTGAGGTGGCGGCTCACGGTCGACTGCGGCATTTCCAACGCCTGCACCAGCTCCGCCACGGAAAGCTCCGCCTGATCGATCGACCGCAGTATCCGCAGCCGCCCCTCGTCCGCCAAGGCTTTAAAAATGTCGAGAATATCACTCATGATCCAACTCCGATTTCACCAGCCGATATTTCTGAAACCGGCTGGTAGGTTTTTCCGGAATCGTCATTTCAATGAGGCCTTGGCTCAGCAGTTCTTTAATCCGCATCTTCAATTTACCGGAAACCCCTTTGTGTCCCAAAGCCCTGGCAAGTTGACTGCTGTTGAGAACCTCCTCCGACAAGGCCGACAGGATTCTTGCTCGAATCGACTCCGGCCGGGGAAATGAGATGGAATACCAGGTTTCTCCCAGTTCAATGTTGGGTGCGGCCAGATTGTACCCCTTCATGGCATCGCGCATGCGCTTGATCCCGGAGCCAATGTTCTCAACCAGGGACATCCGTTCGAGTAGCGAAGGTTCCATGGAGCGAGCGACATTCTGTACTTCCGATTTCACGCGGTTGAGGTTTCCAATACCGACGATGGTTCCAGCGTCATCCACACCCACCAGAATCCGACCGCCGCCGGAATTGGCAAATGCACAGATCTCGCGGCCCAGATGCGCCGCCGTACGCTTAAACTCCAGCGAAAAGCCTTCGCCCACCGCAATCAGCTTTTCCAATTCATCTTTGCTCGGTTTTTGCATTTTCTTTTCTGCCGCCAGCGCCTTGGGAATCTCGCTTACAATCCATATATCCGAATTTCCGGATAAAAGAATATTCCGTCGTCGCTGTCAACGTCCTTGAACGGAAATCGACGCTTTCCGCTTGTTTTTTGGATCCTCATCCCTCAACGCTGTCTAGCTCTATTCATTGACAGGGTTCTCTTCATGAAGATGGTTAACAACGCAATTTCAATCGGTTCGGTTTTGGGGATACCCATCCGGTTGCATATCTCGCTACTGATCGTCATTGCCCTCGTTCCCGTCATTTTCAACGTCGGCCTCTTGGTGACCCTTATTTTTGCGGGGGGAATTTTAGGTAGCGTGGCGCTGCACGAATTGGGGCACTCCGTGGTGGCCCGGGCGAAAGGCAGTTATATCCACGAGATTGTCCTCTACCCGTTCGGCGGTGCCGCCAAGATATCGAATATTCCAAAGCGCCCGGTGGATGAAATCCTGGTCGCTTCGGCCGGGCCGGCGGTGAGTTTGGCGCTCGCGTTGCTTTTCCGTCAAATCGAGTGGCTGGCATTCCTTGGCTATTTGAACGGGATGCTCTTTTTCTTCAATATCCTACCGGTCTTCCCGATGGATGGAGGACGGGTGCTGCGCGCCGCCCTCTCGATCAAGAAAAGCCGGGTTGAGGCCACCCGTATCGCTGCAACGGTGGGGAAATATTTCTGCGGGCTGTTTGTGCTGGTCGGGCTCTTCGGCCTGCCGTTCCAGGTATTCGGTTTAATCGGCCCGTTTAAGCACAACTTCATGCTCGCGTTCATCGGGTTCTACATTTACCGCGTCGGGCAGATGGAATACCGGATGGTGCGGATGGAACACCAGAGCAACCATTTTAGCGGCCACCGGGAGGGAAATATGGATATGGAGGTGGGTCCTCCACCCTATGCCGGAATCGAGCGTGGATTCGGATCCATTGCAGAAAAATTGCGCAACCTATTCCGCCGCTGATTCCGCCTTGGGAATTTGGATCGGCACGTACAACTCGTTTTCCCTCGCCTGCTTGCGCGACACGTGTTCCAGGTACCAGAACTGCCACAGTCCGATGCCCGCCAAGAGCACCACAACCACAATCAGGGCACCCCACCAAAAATGCTTTTCATTTCCCTTCTTCCGGGAAAGATGAAGCAATCGGCGCAAACCCGAGTTCTTGCTTCGGCGCTTGCGCTCATGCTCGTCAAACGTCCGGAGGCTCGAAGAGCGGCGGCGGCGTCCCTTGCGGAACCGTGGATCGTCCGGTGCCTGCGGGATCGGCTCCCTATTCTTATAAATATCGGTCTCTGGCATCTCTTGCTTCCATTCGGAGGGTGAATCGCAAAAAGGTATCTGAGTTCCCTTCCCACGTCCATTCATAAATCGGCGCAAGAAGAGCGGATTTCGCTGCGACCCTTTCAGCGCACACAACGGCCACGGGCTCTAATCAAGTAGCCGGACGGTTTTTTGGATCATGCCCCGGTTTGCTTCGACGACCTGCGCGGCGCGGGATCCGAGGGCGGCGCGGGCGGCTTCGTTCGAGAGCAGATGGGCCATCGCGGATTCCAGTCCGGCGGTGTCGGCCACCTGCACCAGCGCCTCGTTCGCCAGAAAAACAGGCATGACCGCCGGAAAGTTTTCCATGTTGGGTCCCACCACGATGGCCTTGCCGCACATGGCGGGTTCAATCGGGTTTTGCCCGCCGTGCTCCAGCAGGCTTTTCCCGACAAAGATAAGGTCGGCGACCGAATAGAAGTTGCGCAGTTCGCCGGTGGTATCAATGAACAGCACGTCCGGGGCTTCCCCGGCGGGAGAACCGTCAAACTGGCTGCGCCGCAGGAAGGTGAGGCTGCGCTCCTCCAGACACTTGATCACTTCGTCGGCGCGTTCAACGTGGCGGGGAACAAGGACGAGAAAGAGGTTTTTGTTTTCGGCCTTTAGTTTTTTGTAGAGGTCGCACAGCACGGCCTCCTCGCCCGGCCAGGTGGAGCCGCCAAGCAGGACGACGGCGTTCGCCGGAACCCCGATTGCACGCATGAGTTCCTGCGCGGTTTTTTCGCCTTCGGCGTTGCGTTCGGCGACATCGAACTTGACCGTTCCCATAACGTGCACATGCCCGGCGGGCGCACCAATGCCGATCATCCGCCCGGCATCGACATCGCCTTGGACGCAGATCGGATCGATCCGCCGTAGGATGTCGGCGGTGAGTGATTTGAGCTTGCGGTAGCCCTTGTACGAGCGTTCCGACATCCGTCCGTTGATGAGCGAAACCTGAATCCCCTGCTTGTCCGCCAGCCGGATCAGATTGGGCCAAAACTCCCCTTCCACCAAGATCAACCGAACGGGGTTAATGATGCGCAGCACCTTTCGGATGATGACAGGGAGATCCACTGGGAAATAGAAGAGCACATCGCGCGGATCAATCTCCTTGCGGGCGATGGCGTGTCCGGTGGAGGTGGTGGTGCTCAGCGCAAAAAAGGTGTCGGGGTGTTGCTCTCGATAGGCCTTGATAAAGCGGAGGGCCACGTAGATTTCGCCAACGCTGACGGCATGCACCCACACGCGGCGGTGCTCGCGCAGCTGCGCTTTCGTGTTGCTGCCAAAGTGCCCGACGCGCTGCTCGAAGTGCTGGAAATACCCGCCCCGCCGCATCAT
Organism: uncultured bacterium; assembly: GCA_965372395.1. Classification (GTDB taxonomy): domain Bacteria; phylum Verrucomicrobiota; class Kiritimatiellia; order Kiritimatiellales; family Pontiellaceae; genus Pontiella. The sequence continues at coordinate 169 of CBDVCB010000124.1, read as the reverse complement.
CCGCGTCAGGAACTTCGGCAGCATGAACAGGAAAACAATGGGAAAAAGAAGGTTGTAAATAATCCAAAGCATAGAGAGGAACTTCCATAAAAACCGTCGAATTAAACCATGGAATGCCGATCCTCCGCAACGCGAAAGTGGATCGCCCGTCCGATTGACCGCCTTGACG
>CBDVCB010000123.1:0-6003 GCA_965372395.1 uncultured bacterium | reverse complement strand
TTCGAACCCGCCGAAACCGGCATCGCCTCCAAGCTCACAGATAAGTTTTGGCCGAGCAACGCGTAGCATTAAGAAAAAGACGTTATCAGTTATTCGTTATTAGGAAACAGGGATGAGTGAAAAAATCACATCGTTTGAAGATTTGGAGTGTTGGCAGGCTAGCCGACGCCTGCGGATCTTCATTGCCAAAACCATTGTTCCGACTCTCCCCAAAGAGGAGCGCTACGGGTTGGCATCTCAAGTTCTTCGCTCTGCCCGTTCTACGACAGCCAATATTGCGGAAGGATATGGCCGTTTTCATTATCTGGACAATGCCAAGTTTTGCAGCAATGCCCGTGGCTCCTGTTTCGAAACGCTGGATCACTTGATAACCGCCAATGATGAAGATATGATCTCAAAAAAACTGCTCTCCGAAGGGCGGGAACTCGTCAACGAAGCCGCTAAAATACTAAATGGCTACATCAAATATTTGCGCAGGAAAGCCTCCTCTCCTGATAACCAATAACCACTAACCGATAACCCGTTTAAGATGGCAAAGATTAAACTCACGAAGAACGAGCTCAAGACACAGCGCGATTCCATGGCGCGGTTCCAACGCTATCTGCCGACGCTGCAACTCAAGAAGCAGCAGTTGCAGATGGAGATGCGGCGCCTTGATCAGGAAATCCTGGAAAAGCGCGACGAGGAGCAGGAAGCCCGGGCCAAGCTTAGCTCGTGGATCCAGCTCTACTCCGAGCCGATCGACCTATCTCCTTTTGCGGAAGTCCAGACCTTGAAAACGTCCCTCGGAAACATTGCCGGGGTGAACATTCCCGTGCTCGACAATCTGGTTTTCAAGGAAGTGGTTCCCGACCTGTTCGAAACCGAGGCATGGACGGACGAGGGGATCCGCGTAATGAAGCAAATGACCCGCCTCCGCGTGGAACGCCAGATCCTTGAAGAACAGCACCGCCTGCTGGCCGACGAACTGCGCACCACCACCCAACGCGTCAACCTTTTTGAGAAAGTGAAGATTCCGGAAGCCAAGGAAAACATCCGCGTGATCCGCATCTTCATGGGCGACCAGCAAACCGCCGCCGTCGCCCGCTCCAAAATCGCCAAAGGGAAATCAGCATGATCGTTAAGATGAAAAAATTGACGCTTCTGTGCACCCCGGCGCAACAGGAGCAGACCCTGCACAAGCTACGCGACCTGCAAGTCGTGCATGTGGAGCATGTCCAGGCCCCGGAAGGATCGGATCTGGAACAGGCCCGCAACCACCTGCTCTACGTGCAGCGAGCGAAGGAAGTGCTCGAAGCGCGCCCCGACACCGACCCCTCCGGCAAGGATCCCGACAAGCTCGTCGACCACGTCTGGAAGCTCATCCATCGTGAAAAAGAGCTCAAGGAAACCCTCCAAAGCCTGAAGCACGAGCAAGTGCGCATCACCCCCTTTGGCGACTTCGACCCGCGCAAGATCGAGAAATTGAATGAGCAGGGCTTGTGCATCAAGCTCTATGAATTCCAGATCAAGTCGCCACCGGAAATCCCGGACGAGGTGGCGATCTCCGAGCTCGGTCGCAGCAAGAACCTTATCTATGCGCTTGCTGTCGGACGTGAAGAGTTTTCCATTGCCGCCCACGAGGTTCGCCTGCCCGACCAATCCCTGTCCCAGATCAAATACCACATTGAAAAATCCACCAAGGCGCTCGAAGAAACCGAAGCCGAGTTCCAGCAATACGCCGGCGACCGCGAACTCGTGGAACAGATCACCGGGGATGCAACCGATGGGGTCAACTATCTTGAAGTGCGGCATGGCATGGGTGCCGAGTCAGCCATCGTCTACCTCAAAGGCTTCTATCCCATCGACCGCGAAGACGACCTCGTCGCCGCCGCGCAGGAAAACGGATGGGGCTACCAGCTCGAGGAAGTCGGCACCGAAGACACCCCACCCACCCTGCTGCGCAACCCCAAGTGGGTCTCCCCCATCAAGGCCGCGCTGGACGTGATCGGCGTGGTGCCGGGATACAAGGAACTCGATGTAAGCGCCCTGTTCCTGATCTTCCTCAGCATCTTCTTTGCCTTCATTATCGGCGATGCCGGCTATGGACTTCTGTTCGTTGCATTGACCCTGTTTGGTAAATTCAAGACCAAAGGCAATGCTGCGGCACAGCCCGGCCTGAACCTGCTTTTGATCATGAGTACGTTCTGCGTGATCTTCGGTGCGTTGACGGGCAACTATTTCGGCATTGCGATCGAAAGCCTGCCCGCGCCGCTACGCGGCCTGACCAGCGACTACATGACCGGTAAAACTTCCGAAGGGGTTTGGAACTCCGACCTTGCGGCGAGCCACATCATGTTCATCTGCTTTTCCATCGGGGCGCTGCACCTAACGCTGGCGCACGGATGGAACTTAATCCGCAAAATCAACTCGTGGGCGGCCTTGGCCGACCTTGGCTGGCTCTGCTGCACGTGGATGCTCTTTAGCGTTGTACTGAACATGGTGCTCTACATTGAGTTGCCCACATGGATAACCGCCACCCAACTTCCACTGCTTGGAACCGGCATTGGTTTGATTATCCTCAGCCTGGTACTGTCGAAATCCTATTTTGGACTCGTCACGCTGGCACTGGATGTGATCAATAATTTCGTGGATATCATTTCGTATGTTCGCCTGTATGCCGTAGGCGCGGCATCCCTCGCGATTGCCCAGGCCTTTAACGGAATGGCCATGGACATGGGATTTAGCGGTCTCGCCTCCATCGGAGCCGCCTTGATTCTTTTTGCCGGGCACGGGCTCAACATTATCCTCGGAGCCATGGGCGTAATGGTGCACGGAATCCGCCTCAACACCCTCGAATTTTCAAGCCATGCAGGCGTCGAATGGGCCGGCATCCACTTCAACCCTTTTAAAAAAAACAGCGATAACCTTTAACCAGAAATCGATTAACAGGAGGAAATAAAATGTTAGACCTAGCCCCCGAACTAGCCCCCGCAATGATTAAACTTGGCGGAGCCGCAGCTCTCGCATTTGCCGCCATTGGATCCGCACTCGGAACCGGAACCGCAGCCATGGCCGGCATTGGTGCATGGAAAAAATGCTACTTGCAGGGTAAACCGGCCCCTTTCATCCTGCTCGTATTCATCGGCGCACCGCTGTCGCAGACCATCTACGGACTGCTTCTGCTGCTCGCCTTCAACAAAATGGCTCTCTTGGAATCCGCAGTCGTCATGTGGCCGGCCGTTCTTGGCGCAGGCATCATCGGCGGCATCGCCATGGGCATGTCCGCTTGGTACCAAGGTAAAGTAGGAGCATCTGGATCCGACGCACTGGCGGAAACCGGACAGGGATTTGGTAACTACCTCACCTCCCTCGGCATCGTGGAAACCGTCGCCCTCTTCGTGATGATCTTCATCCAGATGGCATTGAAATAGGCTTCCTCATCCCTGAAATAGAGGAAAACGCCCCGGAGCAATCCGAGGCGTTTTTTTGACGGTCTGGAGTGCGGCGGGAAACGAAGTGCCACGCCGCTTTGGCGTACGCAAGGCCAGTGCAACCGAAAAGCGGTGTGGCCTTTCAGTTCCCACCGCACTCCAAATTATTTTACCCCCACTTGCCTTTCTGCATGTGGCCCTGCATTTCGGTCATGGAAAGCTTCATCTGGACGTAGGAGGCATCGAGACTCTTCTGAAAAATATCCACACATCCCGGATCCAGTGCATCGCGTAGGCCCGCTTCGCAGACCCGCTCGATCTGCCGCGCAAGGTCGATCAACTGCGCATGTAGCGCATTGGTGTTGCGCGAACGCTCAATCACTCCAGCCGCCGCATCATCCAACTCGGTAAAAACCGACCCCGCCGCGCCGCACTTGGGGCAGATCCCGCACACTTCATCGCCATCGTGGATATAACCGCAGACACATTTCCATTTCTTCATTCTGACCTCCTATTGATTAGATCCGGATGATAAAAATCCGACAAAGGCAAATCAAGCCCTCCCTTCCTTAATTTCACTTTTCGTCGTTCCACCGATGTGCATAATCGCCTGCATGAAACTTCAATCCATTATCCAGACCTTGGGAAACATTGCACCGCTGGCCTATGCGGAGGAGTGGGACAATGTCGGGCTGCTGCTTAATCCGCTGCGCCCGCGCAACGTAAAAAAGATCCTGCTGACAATCGACCTGACCGAAGCCGTGGCCGACGAGGCCATCGCCACCAAGGCCGACCTGATCGTGGCCTACCACCCCATTCTCTTCCGTCCGGCCAACCGCCTGAATGCCGACAACGCCTACGACCGCACGGTGATGAAGCTGGTGCAGAAAAACATGGCCGTCTATTCCCCCCACACCGCGCTCGACGCCGTCATCGGCGGCGTGAACGACTGGCTGGCCGACGGCGTCGGCGACGGCGAGGTTTCGGTGTTGCAGCCGATCGACAACTCCGATGCGGGACAAGGCCGTCTGGTCGAACTCAAACGGCCCGTAAAACTCGAGACGCTGGCGCAACGCATCAAAAAGCATCTGGGGATTGAAACCCTGCGACTCGCAAATGCCACAGAGGCCCGCCCGATCAAAACCGTCGCCCTCTGCGCCGGAGCGGGAACGGATGCGTTCAAGGGCATCCAGGCCGACTGCTACCTGACGGGCGAAATGAGCCACCACCATGTGTTGGCGGCCTCCCTTAACGGCTCGCACGTCATTCTCTGCGAGCACACCCACACCGAGCGCGGCTATCTTCCCGGGTTTGCGAAAATTCTACGTAAAGCACTCGGCAACGGGATTGACATCTGCGTCTCCGAAATAGATTCTGACCCGATTGAATTTAACTGACAGAGGACTCTTAAAATGGCCAAAAAGAAAAAATCCGCCTACGCCGAAGCGGGCGTGGATATCGATGTAATGATGAATTCGCTCAAGCGGATCGGAAAAAAGGTAAAAGCCACCAACACTGCCGGTGTAGTCAGCGAGCTGGGTTCGTTCGGCGGCCTGTTTAAGTCGCCCGGCAAGGAAAGCCTGCTCGTGAGCAGCGTCGACGGCGTCGGCACCAAGCTCAAGGTGGCCAACATGGCAGGGAAACACACCACCGTCGGGCAGGACCTGGTCAACCACTGCGTAAACGACATTCTCGTGCAGGGCGCGCACCCGCTCTTCTTCCTCGACTATCTCGGAACGGCCTCCTTGGCACCCAAGGTGTTTGAAGACGTCGTCGGCGGCTTCTGCAAGGCCTGCAAGGAAAACGGCGCGGCACTGCTTGGCGGCGAAACCGCCGAAATGCCCGGCCTCTATCCCAAAGGCGAATACGACCTCGTTGGAACCATCGTCGGAACCGTCGAACGCAAGAAGCTCATTACCGGCAAGAAAATCAAGAAGGGCGACATATTGATCGGCCTGCCCTCCACCGGCTTGCAAACCAACGGATATTCCCTGGCGCGAAAAGTCATTTTCGAGACCGCCGGAAAGAAGCTGTCCGACCTCGTGCCCGGCACCAAGACCACCTTTGAAAAAGCCCTGCTCGCCATCCACAAGAGCTACTTGAAACCGGTTGTGAAACTGATGGCCAAAGTCAATGTACACGGCATGGCGCACATTACCGGCGGCGGGCTATACGACAACGTTCCGCGCGTCCTGCCCGTCAACGTCGATGCCGTATTCGACCGCTCCACCTGGAAGACGCCCGCCATTTTCGAGTTTATCGAAGAAGCCGGAAAAGTGGATCACGAAGAAATGTACCGCGTGTTCAACATGGGCATCGGCTACGTCATCATGGTGGCCAGGAAGGATGTCGAACAGGCGCTGAAGATCCTCAAAGCCGAAAAGCAGCGCGCCATCATCGTCGGTGAAGTGGTTGCCGGTTCTGGAAAATCGATATTGATTAACTAAACCAGCGAATGGACATAAGAAAGCTTCTCATCGCAGCAAATTCAGCGGTTAAAAATCCTGATTTTGCTATTGTCGTTTAACACTGTTGCTACACCATCGTCGAAGCCGATCCTTTCGCCGATGGCGGCACCGCCGGAAACACC
>CBDVCB010000122.1:0-6045 GCA_965372395.1 uncultured bacterium | reverse complement strand
GAAAAAGGGGTCAGTCCTTTGATCTTTGTGTTCGCCGATTTCCACAGCACTTTTTCTCGCACTAATACCAAAGGACCCCTTTTCCATTTGCCCGCTAGAGGCCGAGGACTATTGGGCTAGAACCGGGATCCAGTTTCCGCGAATCTTGCGGCTGGTGCCGTCCTTTTCCCATTTGGCCACCAGTATGTTGACCTGCTCAAGCAATGCCATGTCGCTCTTGCGCATGCCCCACGCCAGCGGCTCGACGTTCAGCACATCGGGGAAGGCCACCAGGTCGCTTTCATTCAAGGCGGAGAGCCACCAGACCATCGGGGCGTCGTGGATGAACATCTCGATCTTTCCGCCCTTGAGCGCCTTGACGGCGGCCGATGCGCTGGAATAGACCTTCTTTTCGGAACGGGGGAAACGTTGCATCACAAAAATTTCGCCGGTCGTTCCCTTCACATAGCCGATGCGTTTGTTTTGGTTGATGATGGTGCTGGCCAGCAATCCGGAGGGATCATAGGAGTTGCGCCGGAAGAGGCCGGACATCCCGGACTGCATGTAGGGCGTGGAAAAGTTGATGCGGATGCTGCGCGCCCCGGTGATCGTCATGCCGGACATGATGATGTCGGTCTTGTTCTTTTCAAGGTAGTCGATCTGTTTCTCCCACGGAACTTCAACGAATACGACCTTGCGGTTAAGCGCCTTGCCGAGGAGCCGGGCATAGTCGGCCTCGATTCCCGAGATAACACCGCCCTGTTTGAAAATAACGGGTTGCGAATTGGGAGAAACGCCAACACGCAGAATGCCCGGATCCGGCGAAACGCTTTGTGTGACACAACCGGCAGCCAGAATGGCGACAAAAAGCAAACCAACGATTTTTTTCATAATGCAAGCTCCTTAGTTGGGACGGAGTATTCCAATCCTTGGAAACGGATGCAAGCGCCCGCTTTCAATGTTTGATGGGCTAGAAGCTGTAGCGGATGCCGAGGTTGAGGTTGCTGTTGTACTTGAACTGGCCGAAGAAGGTGTGGTCGTCTTCGCCGATGAAGAAGTTGCCGTTGGCCGTGACCATCCAATGGTCGGAAATCTTGTAGGTGGCCGCGGGGCGGAAGTAGGCGTCGTTGTCGCTCGGCGAATAGAAAGTGAAAAGGCTGAGGATCAGGTTCTGGTTCATTAGCATTTGTGTCAGCCGCAGAGTCAGCACGTGCCGCGCCTCGTCGCGCGCGGTGCTGGGATTAACGCTGGGATCGGCCAGATAGTCGTCGTGGTCCATCATCCATTCGACATAGTATTGCACACTCGCCGTCAGGTTCCTGGCGACTTCGCGCTCGTAGCCGGTCAGGAAACGGATCTCATCGTTTGGAACAAATTGCGTGGCAGAGCTGTCTTCGCGCGAGTCGTAGTAGCCGGTCTCGATATTGAAGAGTCCGCTACCGAGCGTACCCTTGGCGCTGGCGCCGTAGGAATTCATTTCGGGGAAGTAGGCTCCGGCCGGGGTCGCGCCCATCGGGCTTTCCCAGAACCCGTGGTAGGCATAGAGCGCTCCCTCGTAGCCTTTGATGTCGCGGTAGAAGCGTGCCGAGATTTCGTCGTCCTTGAACCAGTCGTCGCGGCGGTCGGCATCGATGACGGCGTTCTGCCCGGCGATGCTCTGCATCATCGGGTTCCAGTAGGAGACGCGGCGGCCATCAATGTAGCGGTCGGCATCGAAGCGCGGCATGTAGGCGAGATCGATGTTTACCATGCTGGGGAAAAAGCTGGCGTAGACGGCATCGGACGGAGCCTTCAAGTATTCCTCGTCGCGCCCGAGCAGGAACGAGTTCCAATCCTTTGGAAAAAGGTCGTTGATGAACAGCAGGTCGCCGGTTCCCCAAGTGAGGATTTGGCGGCCGACTTTTACGTCCGACCAGTCGACGGGCGTGAAGAGCAGATTGAGTTCGCGCAGATCGAAGAAGCCGTCGCCGTTTTCGAGATCGACCTTGGCGCGGTCGGTGGCGAGATCATCATAGACAAAGTCACCGCGGGCCGAGAATTCGCCCCAGTCGAAATAGGTCTTCGAGTCGAGCTGGAGGCGCAGTTCCGTGAGGCTGCGGTCGTCCTCGTACGGATCGTTCTGCGTCCGCATACCGGCGCGGCCATCGACAAAGCCGTGGAATTCGGTGTCGAGGGCGAAAGCATTTGCACTCAAGATTAGACTGATCAGACCGATCCGACCGATTTTTTTCATGGTGTTTCCTTTAGCGCGTAACTTCGCGGGGGGGTCTTCTGAGAAAGCGCTCGGTAAAGATGTTTTCCTTGAGGCCGATGTCGTACTTGATATTGCTGAAGGTGTTGACGGTGGAGCCGCCGGTGTCGAGGTCTTTCACAACGGACTCGATGACGGTCGGGAAGCCCTGAATGGTTTCGACCTTGGTGGCTTCGACGGTGCGGTAGAGCTTGCCGTTCTTGTCGAAATATTCCGCCTTGCGCGGCAGGAAGGTGTCCTTGTCGATCCGGACGGTGTAGTGCGAAAACTCGACGCTTCCCGGATCTTTGGGCGTATTCTTGACGACATATTGCGTGTCCGTGGTTTCAATCAGCTCGTGGGTATCTTCCTTGAGGTTTCGACCGGAGACGTCTTCGTAGACAAAGTCGGAGCCGACGAACGAGATGCGCTTGTCGCCGGGGGCGATGCTGCGCTTGAGATTGAGTGCCGGCAACCACATCCAGCGGCTATCGTTCCTACCTTCGCCGACTTCCTTCCAGACGAGGAAGACCTGCTTGTAGAGGTCGGCGGGGGCTTTGAAGTAGACGTAGAACTTTTGGTTGCCGTCCTTGGTATTCATCCGCAGCAGCGTGAACTTGCGGGTGCGGGTGGAGCCGCTTTTGTCGATGATCTTCATCTCGACCTCGGCGCGCCCGTCGTTGCCGGCATAGTACGCGGCCTCGTTCGCCTTGGTCACGATTTCATCCACGGACAGTTCCGCCAAGCTTCCAACTGCCGATGCGATTAACAGTGCTGCAATAATTCCAGTTTTCATTTCTAGTCCTCCTTCGAGCCTTCGGGTTTAAACAAATGTTTCTGCAAGGCGGTGATAAGTGCCGCGAGGATGAACAGGGTGCCGAGCCACGATGCGGCCATGATGGTGGCGAGGAAGAACCCGACGGTTTTGTACGGCACCAACGGTGCAAACAACAGCGGCGTAAAGCCGATGGAAATGATGATCGCATTGCGGCTGATCGCCATGGCGGGCTCCTTGAACATGTGCGTGATGGCGACCTTCCAACTGCCAAATTTTTTCGTCAGCTCGCGCGAGCGCTCGAGGAAGTGGATCGCAAAGTCGACACTCAAGCCGAGTGTCAGTGACGAGAGGATCGCGACGGGCATGTCGTAGTCCTTTCCGACGAGGCCGATCAAGCCGTAGATGAACGTGATCGTAACGCTCAGCGGAATCATGGCCAGCAGTCCGAAAAGCGGCGAGCGGAACAGCACCATCATCATGATCAGCACCACCACGAAACTACTCATCAGCGAGTTCATCATGCCGGCCACCATCTTGTCCTGCCAAACGACGTTGAGATAGGTGAGGCCCGCCCAGCCAACATCGAGTTCGACCGGGGCGGGGTTTTCGGCCATCCAGGCTTCGACTTCATCGACGACCGCCTGCATATCCGTATTATCGCCGCTCTTGAGCTGTATCCAGATGTTGACCTCGTTGTAGTCCTTGGTGACCATATGGAAGAGGCTATCTTTTTTCTTCATGCCTTCGAGCTGGGTAAAAACCTGCGAGACGGCGGAGGGGGTCGGCGGAATGCTGTAGAACTCGCGGTTGCGCGCCTGCGGGGCTTCGGCGGTAAAGTTGAGCTCGTAGTTCGCCTTCTTCAGCGCGTCCAGCGCGGAGCTGGTTTTCCCGATATTTTCAACGCCCTTCAGGAATTCCTGAAGCTGTTCGACGTAGGCCAGCATTTCCGGTTTCCGGAAGGCGGGCGCAGCGGCATCGGCGCGGGCTTCGAAAAGGAAGTCGCGGAAGGAGAGCGCGCTATATTCATCGCAAATGTCCAGCGCCCTGTTCTGCAGGTCCGCACCTTCGAGGAATTGGAAATCCTGCATCCGGTTCTCAAAAATTTCGCGGGTTTCCTCGTCGCCAATCCCGTCGATGGCCGCGGAGAGATCGGTATAGGCAAGGCCTTCGGGGTCGAGATAGTTGATTTCGTCGCCCAGCGCATTCCACACTCCGTTGACCTGCTCGTCCAGCCCGGTGGCCACGTCGATCAAATCGACGAAGCAGCGTTCGATGTCCGCATTTTCCAGGGTATGGAACTTGGTGTTGGCCTCGTCGAGCAACTGCAGGAAGATCCGCGAGGCTTCCGGCAGGGTTTCGCCAAAGCGTTCGATCGCGGCATTGTGCATGGTGTTGATCCGTTCGGCACAGGTCGGGGTTTCGATGAGTTCCGGCTTGAGCGTGAGATAGGCGGTGTAGGTTCCGCCAAAGTGGTCGTTGAGCACGCGGTCAGCCACGCGGATGCGGTGGTTTTGCGTGAACCATTTGATCGGGTTGTCGTTAACCTTGATTTTCGAGATGCCAACCACGGAGAGCGCAATGATGAACATCGTGATGCCGATGATGAGTTTCCAGCGGGTGTAGGAGAAGCCGCCCAACCATCCCAGCATTTGATCGAGCTTCGAGGGTTTGGTTTTGCAGCTTTCCTTGTCCTGCACATGGCAGACGCCCTCCAGGGATTTTTTCCGGACGAAAATCATGATGTAGGCCGGGACGAAGGTCATCGTCAGCAACCAGGCGAGTGCGACGCCAAACGCGACGTGCAGGCCGAATATGCGTACCGGCGGAATCGGCGTGGTGGCGAGCGATGCGAAGCCGGCGATGGTGGTAAGCGAGGTGTAGAGCATGGGTTTGAACAGATGCCCAACCACATGCTTGATCGTTTCCGCCTTGTCCTGGAAGCGGTGGTAGCTGTCGAAAAACTCGCTCAGGATATGCACCGAGTCGGCCACCGCGATCGGCATCAGGAAGATGGCGATCATGGAGCTCATGATATGGACATCGAACCCGAGCCCGATCAGCAGCCCCATGGTGGCGACCACGCTGACGATGGCCACGAGCATCGGCGCAATGATCAGCGAGACGCGACGGAAGAAGAAATAGAGCAGCAGGAAGATCGCCAGCCCGGCGAGCGGTGCGGAGGTGGCCATCTGCACCAGCATCTCGACCCCGAAGGTATCCTGCGCCACCGGCTGGCCGGTAATGTAGACCTGCTCGTCGCCGCTCCACCCTTCGGTCAGTTTTTCAACGAGGTTGGCCACGTTGTAGCTGTAGGTTTTTTCGGTGATGGGGATATAGAGCGCAATGGCCTTTCCGTCCTCGGCCACCAATGTGCCTTTATAGAGCGGGTTGTTCATCGCATCGTTGCGGATGGCCAATGCCTCTTCGCGCGTGGTTGGCGCATTCTCCATCAAATATTCAATGGCCAGTTGTCCGCGGTCGGCCTGCTTGATGTTGTCGACCACACTCGGACTGATGATTTCCTTGGCGATGACCGCCGAATGGCCTTCGTCGTCGAACAGGCGGTTGACGTCGTTGCCGAACACCTTGGAGAGTGCGCGGTTCCAGGCACTTGCAGCTTCCAGCTCCGGGGCAAACGGCTGGCCGTCGCGAAGAACCTCCGGCAGGCCATCGGCATTTTCGCGCAGGCTGATCAACTCGTGGGTAAGCGCATCAATCCTGCCCAGCGTCTCGACGTTGAAAATGCCATCCTCGTGCGCTTCGTTGACGATCCCGACGATGACGAAGTCGTACAGGTTGTACTGCGCCTTTACCTTGTTGTGGAAGACGCGTACCGGTTCGTCCTCCGCGAGCATGTTTTCGGGGTCGTTGTCGAAGGACACCTTCGGGAACTGCGTCCCGAAAAAGACGGTAATGGCCAAGGCAAGGCCGATAACGATCCATGGAAACCGGATACTGAAACTCGTCATTTTCATTCGCTTCATTTTACTTTCTCTCTTTCAAGTCGAACGTTTAAAACAAACGGCGATTCCAACGCGCCTCGCGATGCGCATGTATA
>CBDVCB010000121.1:0-6054 GCA_965372395.1 uncultured bacterium | reverse complement strand
CCTGCGCGTCGAAGTTAAAGTCGGCAATGTTGGCGAGCGATTCGGAATAGAGGGCATCTTTGTTCATAGCGCGGGAATGTAGCAAACGAATCCCGGCGGCACAAAAAACTTCCTGTGCAAAGAAAGGAATAACTCGATGGTGTAGAGAACGCTTCACCCCGCAGGGGAAAGCGTTGCCCTGCCTATATTGTGCACTGTTTTATTTGGATGTTATTCTCTCGATGTGGTCATCATACCCGACGTGCGTGGATTCCTTTCATATTTAGCCTTGTTCGGCCTGTTGCTCGGCATCTGTGCCGACGTGCGGGCCATCGCTGTCGCGGATTTGGCCACCAGCGAGGCTTCCCCCGCCAACGCTGGCTATTCCTTTAATTGGGACTATGTCTATAAGTATAAAAACTCCTCTTCGGTTGCAGTCGATCATTACTGGATACTTACTGCGGCCCATGTAGCTGATGATACGTTCAATGGCGATATAATCATGGATGGAGTTACCAATTACCAGCAGGAGGTGGTCTTTCACTCGTCGGCGGATCTGGCTTTGGTTCGGTTTGATAAGCCCTTTCCTGGATACTACGCTCTGCATGGTGGAGAGATTTATCACACCGAAGGTTCAGGGAGAAATGGAGTCACCGTATATGATCCGCTGATCATGGTTGGTTTCGGATACACAGGAATCGTTACCCAAACGACTTTTACCCAGACCGATGGAACCGGAACCAAGCGCTGGGGTACAAACCGGGGAACCAGCGAAATAACCGTGAATTCCACCCAGTGTTTCAAGATGACCTTCGATTTGTCTGACACGGATTATGAGGCTGGCGCAAATGTCAATGATTCTGGAGGCCCCGTGTTTATTCAGGATGGCGTAGACTGGAAGCTCACAGGGATTACGCTGTTCCGCCAGCCGAATGATCCACCTTTCACCGAAAACTATTCCGCCATGATTCACGACTACATCGACTGGACCACCAATGGTATTCCAGACTACGACACCGACATGGACGGCCTGCCAGACTGGTGGGAGACGTTGTATGGCGGCAATGCGACGTCGATGGTTGCCTCGGTGGATTTGGACAACGACGACTTCACGAACTATGAAGAGTGGCTGGCCGACACGGTTCCCACCAACGGAACCTCGTTCCTCGAAATCCTGAATGAATCCACGCCAACCAATCTGGTTTTCAGCAGCTCGACCAACCGCAAATACCAGGTCGAATACCGCACCGATTTGGTGAACACCAATGAAATCTGGGGGATCGAAGAGGCTTGGTTTGATGGTGCCAGCCCCCAGACAGGGCAGTCTGTTTCAACGGTGTCCTCCAATCGATTCTACCGCGTCCGCGCCAAGCTGCGCTGATTTTTGCCGGCCCAAGATTTCGTCGACAGAAGCGATCTTGCAGGAGTACGCTCTCCGATCAATAACCAGAGCGAAAAGGAGAACATGATGAAATACAACCCGACCCGCATTGTTGCAACCCTGATTCTGCTATCCTTGGTATGCACGCTGCCGCTGCACGCAGCTCCATCCGGGAAGAAGGACGTTGCGCCGGATGACGCACGCATGGAATGGTGGCGGGAGGCGCGCTTTGGCATGTTCATTCACTGGGGGTTGTATGCCGTTCCCGCCGGGGAATGGAAGGGGAAGACGAATCATGCGGAGTGGATTCGCACCACCGCCCAGATTCCGATCGAGACCTACAACGAATTTTTGCCGCAGTTCAATCCAGTCAAGTTCGATGCCGAGGCCTGGGCCAAGGCGGCACATGACGCGGGCATGAAGTATGTCGTGATCACCTCGAAGCACCACGATGGATTTTGCCTGTGGCCCAGCGCATTGACCGACTTCGACGTGGAGGGAACGCCTTTCAAGCGCGATATCCTCAAGGAGCTGAAGGCCGCATGCGAGAAGGAGGGCATTCGTTTCTGCACGTACCACTCCATTATGGATTGGCATCATCCCGACTATCTTCCGCGCCGAAAGTGGGAGAAGACCCGATCCGCCGAGGGGGCGGACTATGCGCGCTACGTGGCCTACATGAAGGGGCAGCTCAAAGAGATCATAGAACAGTATGACCCTGCCGTGATGTGGTTCGATGGAGAATGGGAGAGTACCTGGACGCATGCCATGGGTCAGGAACTATACGACCATCTCCGGGAGATGGATCCCGACCTGATTATCAACAACCGCGTCGACAAGGGACGCCGCGGAATGGAGGGCATGAGCAAGGGGGCGGAATATGCAGGTGATTTCGGTACGCCTGAGCAGCGAATCCCTGCCAAGGGCCTACCCGGAGTGGATTGGGAATCCTGCATGACCATGAACCACCACTGGGGCTGGAACAAGAACGACGCAGGATGGAAGAGCAGCGACGACCTGATCCGCAAACTGGTGGACATTGCCAGCAAGGGCGGAAATTTTCTGCTTAACATCGGACCGAAAGCAGACGGCACCTTTCCGCAGGAGTCGATCGACCGGCTGGCGGCGATGGGTCGCTGGATGGATGTGAATGCAGAAGCCATCTACGGAACGGTGGCAAGCCCGTTCGGCTCCGTCCCCTTCGGTCGCGTGACCGCAAAACCCGGAGAGAAGAAGCTTTTCCTGCACATCTTCGAATGGCCGAAGGATCGCGTGCTGGAGCTGCCCGGCCTCGCCAACCGCGTAGCGCGGGTTCATCTGCTGGCGGATCCAGACACGGCGCTGGAGCACAGTTCGCCCGAGGAAGGACTGCTTCGGATACGTGTTCCGGAGCAACCGCCGACCGCGCCGTCCTCCGTCGTGGTTGTGAAATATGTCGGCGAGCTTGCCGCGGTGCCGTATGTGCCGATGGTGAAGGCCAATGCCGCCGGAGCCTTCGAACTCAAGGCAGCCCAGGCCGAGGTGACCGATCCGATTCGGTATGAACCCGCAAGGGACTGCCTCGGCTACTGGACCGACATGGCGAAAGCGACCTGGCTGCTCGACCACAAAAAGGCCGGGGCATATCGTGTATTCATCACGCAGGCCTGTACCGCCGCAGATGCCGGTACCGCCTACACCGTTCGTGTCGGAAAGCAAGAACTCAAGGCCACCGCAAAAGCCACCGGCGGCTGGACAAAATTCAAGAAGCTTGATCTCGGCGTGGTTCGCTTGGCGGCTCCCGGGCGCGTCGAGGTGGTCGTGTCCCCGGACCAGGCACCCTCCTTCGCGGTCATGAATCTGCGCTCGCTCCAGCTCGTGCCAGTCGACTCCCCGTGAAGGATCAGCCGTTCATCGAGTTGGTGAAGCATCGCACGAGTTGCCGGTCGTACGAGCCAAGACCCGTGCCGAAAGCACATCTTGAACGCATGCTCGAGGCGGCGCGTCTGGCGCCATCGGCCTGCAACAAACAGCCGTGGCGCTTTGCGGTGGTGGAGGATGCCACCATTCGGATGCGGTTGGTCAACGAATCGTTTCTCACAGGCATCCCGATGAAGTGGGCGGAGGATGCGGGTGCGATTATTGCGCTGGGAATGGAAAAGTCGGCGATCACCCATCGGGTGGCGCCGAAGATTTCCGGCGTCGACTACCCGCTGCTCGACCTCGGCATTGCGGGCGAGCATCTGGTGCTTCAGGCGGAAGAGCTGGGGCTGGGAACCTGCTGGATCGGGTGGATCAAACCCAAGGCCGTGCGCCGGATCGTTGGGTGGCCGCGGAGCATCGCACCCGTCGGCCTCATCACCGTCGGGTGGCCGGTTTCCGCCGACCGGAAAACCCGCCCTCGGCTGGCTTCCGAAGAAACCACCATCTGGCTGTAGCCGCCCTTCCGGTTAGGCGCGGGCATTCTTGATGGTTTCGTAGGCTTCGTTGACCTTGGCGAGCTGGTCATGGGCATATTTCATGAACTCTTCGGGCAGGCCTTTGGAGACGAGCTTGTCGGGATGGAACTGGACGCACTTTTCGCGGTAGACCTTTTTGATTTCGGTGTCGGACATTTGCGGCGTGCATCCGAGCACCTTGTAGGCATCGTCGACCGCGCTGGCGGGAGATCCGCCGAGCAGGGCGTCGATCGTGCCGGTGCGCAGGCGGAAGGCGCGCTCCGCTTGAAGCAGAATTTCCCGCTCGTTCGGGTGGATCAATCCATCGGCCTGTGCGACGGCGTGCAGCGCCGCAATGAAGGTCATCCCGATTTGCGGGTTGAACTGGATTACCGATGCAAGTTGGTTGAGATAGTCGGCGGCGGTATGGGAATCGTCCTTGGCCTTGCGGAAAATTTCGATCGCGGCCTCGCGCATCCTTGGCGTGTAGCCGAGCCGGGCGATGATCTGCTCAACGGCCTGGATCTCCTCGGGCGTGATCTTCCCGTCGGCCTTCGCCATCTTGGCGAGGCAGCCGAAGAAGGCCACCTGCATCACCATACCCGCTTCCTGCACGCGCGACGCACCCTTGTCGAACTGATGCCCGATTCCAACCCCGATCGCCGTGCCCCAGGGCCCGAGGAACGAACCCAGCACCCCGCCAATAATCTTACCTGTCCATGCCATCTTGAAATCCCCTATTGAAAGCGAAGACCCTACAGGATGGAGCGCGGGAGAAAACAGCAAAAGCTGTTGCAGTATGTTTCTGCCGAAGGCATCGGGGCGCACCTCCCAGAAAGAGATTTTTCTTCATCACTCTCTCGTTCCTTTTCCGCCTAAATCGAAACCCCATGCCCGGCACATCGGCCGGCTTGACCCTTAGGAGCACCCAACCTCCACGGATAAAAGAAGCGCTCTCCCGAGCGCTTCTTTTATGCCGCCCTCTCCGCAGCTTACAGGAACCAGTCAATAGAAGCTCAGCTCCTTTCAGTCGTGAGCATCTATTGCTTTATTGTTCGCCTAATTTTCTTTTACTTTGTTTCGTTTATCCCAATGACCGCCTTTGATGTCCCACTCATAAATTTTGTTCCATCCTAACTTCACTGGGTAGTAACCATTATGAAAAAGAGGAGACTGAATATCGACCCACAACATCCTTCGGATGGGTTTTAGTTGGTAGTCGTAGAATGAATCGCCACCCCCATATTGATCATCAATTTCAATGTAATATGTAGTTTCTTCAGGAACTGTGTTCATTGTATATGAATATGTTCCTTTGAATGTAAAACATGGATAGAAATACCAAATACTGAACAGACTAATCACGATGGATGAATGGATCGTTTTAAACCTTTTGATTTGTCTCTTCATTGGGACCAGCAATATCCATGTGCCAATGACAATAGTGGCTAAACTCAAAGATGGCCAAGCAACATACAATTTCAGGAACCACCAAATTTTTTCCAAAATGGATGGCTCATATATTAAAGCTTCAGCTTCCTGAGCTAACGCCAACGTGGGGACGAACGGTATTAGGATAGAAGTGATCTTTTTCATTTTAACTCACATTTCGCAGTTCAAAAACACGCTTTAGCTTAGCGGTATAAGTTGCGCATCCTGTTGTCGTGGAGTATATTAGGTTTATTGAGAACTTAACAAACCCCAGCAACAGGAGCACAAAATTGAAATCGAACGCTACGCCCATTCTCGACGCACTTAAAGGCAAATATCTTTTCATCGACAACGACCTGCAAACGGGCATCCAACGTCTCGGTTTATTTGGAATCCTTTCCCGGCAAGGGGTTGCAAAGCGAAGTGGGGAAAAGATTCCTCAGCTGATTTTTGCGATTCTCGTCTGGCCTTTTCTAGGTGCCGATTCAATTTCAAGCTTCTGCGGAAAGATGATCGGAAATTTCTACGCAAAAAAGGTGTCAGTGTGGAATGGCACTTCCTTAAGGGGTTTTGTCATGAAAAATTCCTCCGTATTTTAGGGGTGAAAACAAGGTTATATACTTGACCTGTCTTGCCGGTTTTGACATGATTATGCATGAAAAATACACAACCATTACTCCCCGGGCTCCACCTCGCTTCGCTACGTAAAAAATCGCGCTCGACCGCTCAAAAATGTCTCGATGAAAAAATGCGTAAGCGCTCAAAATCAATCGCAGGTCTTAAAAAAAAGGAAAAAAAGGTGTCAGTGTGCACATCTGTACATTTATGTTGACGAAGCGGTTTTGT
>CBDVCB010000120.1:0-6062 GCA_965372395.1 uncultured bacterium | reverse complement strand
TTAATGTAAAGCAACGAATGAATTCTTATGAAAGAAAACCGGACAGATAATGTTGAATTGTTGTACCCCGAGTTGTCTTATTCAATAATCGGGGCGGCAATGGATGTTCACAACGGACTCGGCCCGGGATGGGATGAGTGGGATTACCACCGCGCCATGATCGAAGCATTGCAAAAGCAAGGGCACGCGGTTTTAAGCCACGACCGTAAGGACTTAATGCACCAAGGTGTGGCTGTGGATCGCCTCGAACTAGACCTTCTAGTCGATAATTCGGTGATTCTGGAATTGAAACACATCAAGTCCAATTTCCATCCGACGCACTATACTCAAATTATAAACTACCTAAAGCGATGGGAGAAGAGGCTCGGTGTTCTAATCAATTTTGGATTGGAGCGACTTCGTTATCAGCGGGTTCCCTTCTCTTTCGTCCAAGGAACCATTGGCTACACGGGGCATTGGAATGAACTGCATTCTGGATGCCACGAGGTGCTCGCTTCGGCTATGGATGCAATTCTGTGTGAATATGGTTTGGGTTATGGTGTGGATCTCTACAAAAAGCTGTTGCGGGCAGAGTTGGTGCATAAAGGGGTGGAAGCGGCAAAAGCAAGCCTTTCCCCTCGATTGGATAGTTTGTGTCTCGGTGAACGAACAGTAGATGCCATTCTTGTAGGATCGGAGTTGATGGTAATGGTTTCGGCTTCTTCAACGGACACGACCGCAACGGATCTTAGCTATTTGAAGACCTATATGGGACAAGCTGGAATTCATGAGGGCATTCTGGTGAACATCGGAAATTCTGAAGTTCAATTAAGAGGAGTCCGGTAAACGATTCGTTGCTTTACATTCATTCGTTGCAAAAAGGAATCATATGAATTTAATTGTGGCAATGACGGGTGCGTCGGGTGCGCTGGCAACGAAGCTGTTGATTGATAAATCGCAGTGGCCGGTGACGCTGGTAGCGAGCAAGATGGGGCGCGTGGTCTACGAGCAGGAAGTCGGTCCCTTCAAGGAGCTGGAGGCGCTGGCTTCCCATGTTTTGAAAGATGGCGACCTGACGGCGACGATTGCGTCGGGATCGGTTCCGACGGCTGGAATGGTGGTTCTTCCGTGTTCGGCAAATACACTGGGTAAAGTGGCCGGAGGGATTGCCGATTCGCTGATCACCCGCGCAGCGCACTGTCAGTTGAAAGAAGGGCGCAAAGTGGTGCTCTGCGTGCGTGAAGCGCCGTGGACGTTGATGAATGCGCAGTGCGCCGCCACCGTGGCCGCGGCGGGCGGAATTATCATGCCGATCTCCCCGCCGTACTACATGGTGAAAGGCCGAAATCCCGATGAAGTCTCGATTACTGAAATGCTGGGATACTATGTCGACCACGTCCTGTCCTTGTTTGGACAGATGGCACCAAAAACATGGGAAGATATCAGGTAGAAAATTAGCAACGAATGAATGTAAGGCAGCGAATAACCAGCCTCGATTAGATTCGTTGCTTTACATTCATTCGTTGCAGGAGATGAGCAGTATGAGTTTCAGGGATTTGAGGGAGTTTATAGACGAACTGGAAAAGTGCGGCGAGCTGGTGCGGGTCAAGGCGGAGGTTGATCCGGATCAGGAGATCACGATTATCCAGCACAAGGTGCTGGCCGCTGGAGGCCCCGCGCTGCTGTTCGAAAATGTGAAGGGCTCGCCGTATCGGATTGTAAGCAATCTCTACGGCACGAAGGAACGCGTTCAACGGGTGTTCGGCCGCCCACCGGCGGAGATTGGCGAGGAGATGGCGGGGCTGGCGGAGGAAATGATGCCGCCGACCCTGTCCAAGGTCTGGAAAAACCGAAAGACGATTTTGAAGTGTCTCGGCATGCGCATGAAGACGGTCCGCTCCGGCCCCGCGTTGGAGGAAATGCACGAACCCGCCAACCTGAACGAGTTGCCGGTGCTGAAATGCTGGCCGCTTGACGGTGGACCTTTCTTCACCCTGCCGCTGGTGCATACGGCCGATCCTGAAACGGGCGGTGGCAACCTCGGTATCTACCGCATGCAGCGCTACGACGACTCATCGACGGGGATGCACTGGCAGATCGAGAAGGGAGGGGGGTTCCATTTCAAGGCGGCGATCAAGCGCGGTGAGCCGTTGCCGATCAGTGTTGTGCTGGGCGGTCCGCCGGCACTGACGTTTGCGGCAATCGCCCCGTTGCCGGAAGGCATGGACGAACGCCTCTTGGCGGCGCTGATGATGGGCCGACCGTTGGAGGTGCTGGATCGAAAGACGACCGGACACAAGGTTTCGGCGCAGGCGGAATTCATTCTGGAGGGTAGCGTCGCGGAGGGTGACGACCGTCGCGAGGGGCCGTTTGGCGACCACCTCGGCCACTATTCGCACTCGGCCGACTTTCCCGTGTTCCGCGTCGACCGTGTGCTGGCACGCAAGGATGCGATCTATCCGGCGACGGTGGTCGGCAAGCCGCCGCAGGAGGATTTTTATATCGGAAACGCGCTACAGGAAATGTGTGTTCCGCTGCTAAAAATGATGAAGAGCGGCATCGTGGATTTGTGGTCGTATGCCGAGACCGGTTTCCATCCGCTGGCGGCCATGGCCGTGGGCGAACGGTATGGAAAAGAAGCGTTGAAGTATGCACTAGGCGTGCTGGGTGAAGGGCAGCTTTCGCTGACGAAGGTGCTGATGGTTGTGGACGACGATGTGGACGTGCGTGATTTCTATGCCGTAAGCCGTGCACTACGCGAACACCTCGACCCATCCGACGGCTTGCATCTGCTGGCTCCCACCGCGCAGGACACACTCGACTTTACCGGCCCGGCCATCAACTTTGGCAGTCGGCTGTTGCTCCTCGCCAACAAAGGAAAAAACTCCCCTTTGCGCCCTGCGCCGCCGCCTCCACCCAAACCGGCGGAGGTGCATCCCGGAATCCGCGCACTGAGAGCCTTTGGCGAAGGGGTGCTGATGGTGCAAGTCGCCAAGGATTGGAACCGCGACGAAATCCAAAAGTCGCTTGAAGGCCACCCGGTTACGAAACAGTATGTGTTGCATGTAGCGGTTTCGGAGGATGTTGAAATCGAAAATGACATGATGGCGTTGTGGGGCTGGTTCACGCGCTTCGATCCCTACAAGGACATCCATCCGGCCCAGCGCGAGGTGCGGGGCAACAAACTGGTTCTACACTTCCCGCTACTGATCGATGCCACTTGGAAAGAGGGATACCGCCTTCCCGTCGAGTTCGATCCGGAAATCGAGCAGCGCGTGAACGAGAAGTGGAATAGCTACGGAATAGGGATTTAGCAACGAATGAATGTAAAGCAGCGAATGAGGTCTTTCGGGTATTCGTTGCTTTACATTCATTCGTTGCCAATATTTTTATGAAGAATGAGAATTTAGATCGGGACACGCTGATATCCGCCGAGGAAAACCGCGAAATGTTTGATCGTATTGCGAAGAGCTACGATCCGGCAAACCGCGCGCTTTCGTTTGGAATGGATCGGTCGTGGCGCCGCAAGGCGGTTGGACTGCTAAAGCCATTTCGCGGTGGGCGCTATCTGGATATCGGCACAGGCACGGGCGACTTGGTTTTTGAAATCCTGCACCAGTCGGCCAATGTCCTGATTGATGGAATCGATCCTTCCGAACAGATGCTGGAAATTGCGAGGGCCAAGGCGGAGAAACAGTCTGTGGGCGATGCGGTTTCGTTTTTCGCGGCGGATGCATTGGATCTTCCGATGGGGAGCGAAACCTACGATGGGATTGTTTCGGGCTTTTGCTTCCGCAATATTGAGCGTCGGCAAAAAGCGCTGGAGGAAATGCTGCGGGTTTTGAAACCGGGCGGGATGCTGGTGGTCCTTGAGGCCACCTATCCGGGAAGTCGGGTGGTTCGTTTGGGCTACAAGCTTTACGCTCCGTTGGTTCCAATGATTGGAAAATGGATGGGTGGGGGTTCGGCGTACAAGTATTTGATGAAGTCAATCGAGGATTTCCCGACCCAAAAGGAGGTTGTGGGAATGTTCAACAAAGCCGGATTTGAAGAGGTCGACTGCAGGTCGATGGCCTTTGGTTCGGTTTCCATTTTTTCAGGGAAGAAGTAGAAGGGGACATCAATGGAGGGACGACCTCTGTGTCGTCCTAACGGAAGAGCGGGGCAGCCGCAGGACGGGACAGAGCCCGTCCCTCCAAAAGGGTAAATGATGAAGAACAAATTTATTTTTGCGGGGGCGCCGTACAGCAACTCGGCGCCGCTAGTGGAAAAGCTAACGGAGATCGATCCGCGCGTGCAGGTGATCAACGACCACCCCGCCAATCTGGTGCGCGATTTGAACGAGGGAAGGGCGGATGTGGCGTTGATTCCGGTGGCGCACCTGTTTAGCCATCCGGAACTGGTCATGATCAATGGACTCGGCGTAGCGGCGGACGGACCGGTGAAGAGTGTCTTGCTAAAGTGCAACGTGCCGGTGGATCAAATCAAGACGATGGGGCGCGATCCCGCCTCGGCCACCTCGAATGCGCTGGCTGAATTGTTGCTCAGGAAGCACTTTGGCCGCGAGGTGGAAATGGCGGATGCCCGAGAAGCGGATGCGGTCGTGGTGATTGGCGATCGCGCGCTCTGCTCCGACCCCGCACCCGCAGGCGATATCGACTTGGCGGAGGCGTGGAAAGAGATGACCGGCCTGCCGTTTGTGTTTGCCGTATGGGCGGTTCGGAAGGATTTCCCGAACATAGAGGTCGTAACCGAAATCGCCCACAGAGCCTGCGAGGCGGGGATACAGTCGTTGAAGGAGATTGCCGCACGCTATGCGGGTGAACAGGGCCGTTCCCCGTCCTTCTGGTTCGACTACCTCGGCAGCTCCATTCACTACCAGCTCGGCGAGCGGGATATGGAGGGTTTGGAGGCCTTTCGGGAACTTATTGCTAGTGCATCAAGTTGCTAACATAGGTGCACAGGTCTTCATAGGCTCTGAGGGTGTTGGCTTGTCTTTTGAATCCGTCGCGAAGGAAATCCGTTAGGTATTTCTCTTCGGCAGAGAGGAAGCGTTGGATCCGTGTGGATTCATTCTTGCAGAGGCTACTCAGCTTGGTGAGGCTCTTGGCGTATTCCGCTCGAAACTTTCCCTGGCCGCGATATTTGGTCGTAAGTAGATTGTGCGATTGCGACCAAGACAGGATCCGGCGGTCGGAGTCGGCATCCAGGTGAACCCCGTTGGAGAGGTCGTCTTTCCAGCCGGAGTAGATATTCTCTAGGCATCCGACGATCTGTTCGTTTTCAAAGTAGGTCGAGCCATACTTTTTATTGTATTTCCCCCAGTTGACCGCGATCCATTCCGAGTTGGTGATGCGGTAGCAAAAGCGCCGGGTTTTGTTCTCGAACTGGGTGCCTTTCTTGGTTCGGCTGTTGCCGGAAAAGCGCACATAGCTTGCAATGCCAATCACTTCTTGGTCGAGGTTGAGTACGGGGCTGCCGCTGTTGCCGGAGACAAAGTCGGCGGAGACTTCGACTAGATCTCCGCCGATTCCATTGATTCTTCCGTAGAGTTCCGTGGCCACGCCGGCACCGTCGCTGTTGCCAAACAAAGCGATCGGGGCATCCATTTCAATGTTGCCGGAGACGGCGAGGCCCCCGTCGGTGTCGAGGAGCAACCGGGCCATATCCCGTGTTTTGGAAAGTTCGACTTTTTTTGGGCGCAACTGTTTTCCTGAAACGCTTTTGAAACTGATTTTATGGGCTCCGAAAATGACATGCTGGTTGGTGAAAATATAGTAGTGATCCCCCATCTTGGCGACAAATCCGCTACCGGTGCCGTTCTCGTGCTCAATCACAACCAAGTGGTCGCGGATATCGTTGAACGAGTAGGCGAACTCTTTCTTGATGATTTTCGACTCTTTGCGGCTTTTCTCGGAGGCCTCTTCCTTTTTCCGCTCTTCTTCGGCTTCTTTTTTCTCGGCGTCGGTCTGTTCGGCAAATGTGGTGCCACAGGCCAGCAGGAGCAAGAGGAGATAGCGCATGGGTTTGAGGTTTTTCATGAATCGTTCTCCGGTGGGTTTACTTAAAGCTGAAATAATTAA
>CBDVCB010000119.1:0-6069 GCA_965372395.1 uncultured bacterium | reverse complement strand
CTTCCGATCTTCCAGCACAACGGCATCGAACCTGCCCTGCATTTTTTTAATTTTTTTATCCGACAACTTATCCGACATCGCCTCGCCGGGATAGGCGGCATCGGCATTCCAGTATTCATCGAAATCAGCCGCCATTTTCGGGAGCACGGCACCGGCGATCAAGAGATCCAGATCGCGGTTGTTGTATTTTTTGGCCAGGCCAAAATACGGATTTCCCAGGTTTCTCCCCCCGATCATCCCCCACCGTCCATCCACCACCATCTGCTTGTTGTGCATCCGGCGGTTGAGTGCCTTGAACTGGGTGCCCATCTGGAACATGCGCGAAATGGCCCCCTTGCGCACCCGTCCCGGATTAAAACGTCGAAGCTGGATATTCGGAACCCGAGCCACCAGCGCCGTACCCTCGTCCGACCAATCCTTTGGCATATCGTCAATGAGAAGACGGATCTCAACCCCCCGCTCCGCCGCCTTCATGATGCGATCCAACATCAACCGCCCGCTCTCATCGTTCGACCAGATAAAGGTTTGAAGATCGATGCTCTGCTGCGCGGAATCAATCAGCGCCAAACGCCAGCGCAGCGCATCCTCGTTGTTTCGGATCAACATGAAGGCCGACTCGCCTTCACCGGCCTTTTTCAATACCGACTCGCTGGCTTCCACCAACAGTCCCTCCGTAGCTGGAGCATGGCTATGGCTCACCGGCTTGTGTGGATATGCCGGAATGTGCGCGCACCCAGCAAAAACAAGGAACACGGCAGACAAAAGCACAGGGCCTAGCCTGCCAAACGAAAAAGAGATGGAAGAGAACTCAACCAATTTCATGAACTTAATTTTACCTTTCTGTCCTACCTAAGGCAACACGAACCCTGAAGTCATTTCCCATTTATTTATGCATCTCCGAAGAACGCTGGCCGACGGTCGGGGCGGTTCCGCGCTGCTCGAGGCCGGCTGTTCCGGCATCGATGCTTTGCGCCCGGTTCAGGGTCTGCGGAAGCGAAAGCAGGCAAAACTCCGGCCATTCGGTAAAATGGACAATGTCATTTTCAACATCGGACGTATCAAACATTGACTGAAGGGATAAAACCGGCTGGATCGCCGTGGAGTTCCCCAGATCAAAATGGGTATCCTCCCCGCCGGAGGCCACCAAACGGTGTTCGTTATCGAACTGATAAACGAGCACCTGATGATCATAGTCCGCTTGGGCAACCACTAACTTGAACCAGTTGATCACTGGAATCGGCAGCGAAAACCCGAGCTGAAACTCCAACACATCCAGCGACTCATACATAAAGGCATAGCTATGCGGCAGGGCCGATATTTTCAGCGGAGGCCCCAGTTCGTCGAGCACGTCATCGCTGTGCGTGATACCGTCCACATAAGGTTGCTTCGGAAAGACCAAATTCTGGTTCAGCTTTTTCCGGTTCATCGCGCACCCATTGCTTCCGAGCAACACCACAGCAGCCAACAAATGGATGGCCCGCTTATTTATCTTCGGCAGGCTCATAGGGAAGCGCCTCGGGGCTGTAGCAATATTTCCGAAGGATGCCCTTCTTATCAAAGAAAAACATGGCGCGGTCATATTCGGTCGTCTGCGTGCCTGTATTCCAAACGATGAGCAATAGCGATTTCCCGTCCTTGCCCTCGCGCATGTAGTAGAACACCGTCTCGTCGTGCAGCGCAATCAGCTGCGACGGCGGCCCCAGCACGGCCGTCACATCCGAGGCTGTGGTGACTCCCGGCTTCCATTCCGGCACATCGGGACTCCGCCATTCATTGCTTACTCCGGCATAGCCATCCCAGTTCGCACACCCGGCAGAAAGCAAAATCCCACCCATTACCAGCGCGGCCATGCTCCATTGTTTTAGACTTTTCTTCCTTTCCATCATGCCCTCCTATTTTGCCTCTTCCGCTGATTGGATGCCTGCCGTCAGATCCTGCTCCAGCTCGGCAAGGATGTGTGCCAAGGCTTTGTTGTAGGCGCGGATCAACTCTTCGGCCGTAGTGTCGGCCACATCCACCTGCTGGAGATAATCATGGGAGAAGAGCACGCGCATTCCCTTGGCCTTCTCATCGAAGAGCGTGGCCTTGATTTTTAGGACGGCCTTCCCTTCGGCCGTATCGCCATAGAAGTCCATCACCGTGGTGGTTAAGCGATGCGTCATGCCCGAACGACTGACCATCGAAACATCCTGAAAGATTCCGCTGGAGGAAAACCACGTGTAGACGTTGTTGCGGAAGTTTTCGGAAGGCGATAGGAGCAATTCGCTGTAGTAGCTTGTTTCATACTCCACATCGGTTTTGCGCAGAACCAGGTTCCGGACATTGAACGGCGGAAGCACGCTCACCGTATCGACCCAGAGCTTGTCCGCCAGCGGTTTTTCAACGGGTGCGGATACGCGCTCCGCCACAACCATATAGGTCTTGATATCGAGCGGCTTCGTCCAAAGCTTTACGCACCCGGCAGACAGCAGCATGCCGCCACAGGCGACTCCCAACGCGATTCTTTTTAATGTATTCATTTACGTCCCCCTTCTCTACTGAGTTTTTTTTCCGGCGGTTCGGCCAACAGCATGCCGGGATAGCGCTTGATCATCCGGATCAATTCGCGCGTATCGTCGGTGATGTAGCTTAGGTTGGCCAGGATCCGCTCGATGTCGCGATCGGAATGGTTGATGATCTTCTGCAGATCGATCACGGTGAGCGTCAGGTTCGAGGTCACCGTCGGCAAATCGACCGAAGCCAACCGGACATTTTCGATCACCTCGCCCGATACCCCGGCGGCGTTTCGCGTGATCTGTTCAATCTGCTGAATCGAGATATTCAGGTTGCTGGTGATCGATTCGACGTTGTCGCCGATCGCTTTCAGGTTGAGCGAATCAATCTCTGCCGAAAGCCGCTCCAGCGACCGGCTGACCAACGTCATCATGGCCGGCGCGGACGGTATGTAGGTATATTTGGGTTTCCAGTCGATCTCCAGCCGCTCCGCCAAAGAGTTTGGATAGAATTCGGCCTCAAGAAAGGAAAGCCCCGTAATGCCCTGCGGCACCAGTTTGAGGCGCAAACCCTTTGCGACCTGCTCCTCCACCCGCCCCTCCAAGGTATCCGGATCCGGAAGAAAATCCTTGTCGTCGAGAGCCACGCGGATCATCACATACATCTTTGGGGTGTCATACTCTGTTCCGACCATTTTGATCTCGCTGACATTCCCGACCTTGACGCCGCGAAACTTGAACGGCGTGCCCACATCAATGCCCTGCACAGATTCATCCACATAGGTTTCGAGGAAATATTTTGGCGAACGCAGCGCGTCGGAACCCAAGGCCACCACCCCCGCGATCCCCAGCGCCGCCGCAGCGAGAACGAACAACCCGATGGCAAAATAATGCGGTTTACTACTCATGGTCTTCTCCTGATTTTCGATTAAAAAAGTTGCGCACCCATTGATGGTCGGAATGATCCCGCAGTTCGGCGGGATTGCCCTCCGCGATGATCTTCTTCGTATGCGCATCGAGCATGATCACCCGGTCGGCAATCTTGTAGATGCTCGGCAATTCGTGCGTCACCACCACAAACGTGATGCCCAACGTTCGAGAGAGCCGGATGATCAGTTCGTCCAGCTCGTCGGCCGTGATGGGATCCAGCCCCGCCGAAGGCTCGTCGAGAAAGAGGATTTCCGGATCGAGCGCCATCGCCCGGGCAATCGCCGCGCGCTTCTTCATGCCTCCGCTGATGGCCGAAGGCATGTGGTGCGCATAGTCGGCCAGCCCCACCAGCCCCAGCTTCATGCGGGCGATCAGCTCGCGCGCCTCTTTTCCAAGGTCGGTAAACTCCTCCAGCGGCAGGCAGATGTTTTCCAGCAGGGTCATCGATCCAAACAACGCGCCGCTTTGGTACATGACGCCAAACCGGCGAATGAGTGCATCGCGTTCCGCGCCCTGGGTCGTTACCACGCTCGCATCATCAATCTTGATGTCGCCCGCATACGGCTCGTAGAGCCCGATCATATGCTTCAGCAAGGTTGACTTTCCGCATCCGGAACCGCCAAGGATTACGAAGATTTCCCCGCGCGCCACTTCGAACGAAAGTTCGTCCAGCACCAGCACATCGCCATAGCGCGCAGTCATGCCTTCTACGGTTATGATGGGTTTGTTTTGCATTTAAATTCCCAGAAAATAAAAGGCCACGGCAAACAAGCCGTCGGCAATAACAATCATGACAATCGAACTGACGACGGCGCGGGTGGCGGAGTTGCCCACCGCACTCGCGCCTTCTCCCGTGCGCAGGCCGCAAAGGCAACCCGCCGTTGAGATCAGCAAACCGAACACCAGGGCCTTCACCAACCCGCTCATAAAATCGACCGCCGACACGGCCTCCATGACCCGGTTTACATAGGTAACGAGCGGGAAACCAAGGCCGCGCATCACCACGGCGCCACCCGCCATGCCAAATAGGTTGGCGAAAATAGCCAGCAACGGAGTCATCAGCGTGGCGGCCAACACGCGCGGAACCACCAGGAACCGAACAGGATCCAGTCCCATCGTCGTGAATGCGTCGATCTCCTCGTTGACCTTCATCGTGCCCAGTTCGGCAGCGAACGCCGAGCCCGTTCGACCCGCCACGATGATCGCCGTGATCAAGGGGCCGAGCTCGCGAGTAACGGACATGCCCACAAAGTCGGCAATGTAGATTTCAGCACCAAACTGCGCCATCAGAACCGCACCCTGAAAAGCCATGATCAGCCCGATCAAAAATCCCAACATGCCAATAATGGGAAGTGCCTTCGCACCGCTGGCTTCGGCCACCGACAGGAAATCCTTGATGCGCAGACCCGACGGATGCAGCAGGGTTTTGAACATTGCCACGGTCAATTCGCCGAGAAAAGCAACATGGTCGCGCCATCCGCAAACGGTTTCGGCAAACACCTTGCCGACCTCTTCGATAAAATCGCGTACGCCTTTCGTCTCCGGCGGTTGCTCCTCGAATGTTGCCTCCGGATAGAGGTCGAGCATCCCGGAAAAATCATCCCTCAATCCATCGATGGAAAGCTCGACCCCCAGCCGGGCAGCGGCGCGTCGAACATATACGAACAAAGCCATGCCCGCCCCATCGCAATATTCAACCCCGGATGTATCCAGCGCCAGTGACTGGATTCCCTTGGCCTCCAGCGCCCGCCGGACATCCGGCCAGAGACGCCCGACCGTTTCCGCACCGAGCCGTCCGGACAGCGTAAGCTGCACCCGCCCTCCGGTAGTGTCGCCGGAAAATGTTGCGCCCGCGCTATGTCGTTGTTTCCTCATTCAGTTGAATGATCATGATTTCCAATATGTTGTTCGCAGAAACACTTGCCGCAGGTGGAGCAATAGCGGAAATCAAGCGACCCGTCGCTTTTATCCGACGCGCCGCATTCCGCGCAAACATGCCGGGGTTGCTCCGCCTCGACGACCTGCTTGGCGTGATAGGCCATCCGACGCTGTCCGGCCTTTACGTCGTCCAGAAAAGCCTTCCCGAAAAACAGCAGATAGTTTGCAAACGCCGCCACAACGCATAGGCGATTGCCAATGTCCGCGGAAAACAAAGTGAGAATATAGATCCCCGCCGTCAGCCAACCCAACCACTTCACCTTGACCGGAAGGATGAAAAAGATCCGGAATTCAATGTTTGGAAAAAGCGTGGCAAAAGCAAGGAACACGCCGCCGAGGAAAAAATAGTTTGTAATGATCGCCGAAGGCGCAATGAACGCCACTGAAATCGTAAAGAGATAACCCAGCAAAATATAGAGGTTGAAGCGGAACGTGCCCCATTCCCGCTCCAGCGACGACCCCATCAGGTAGAAAATATAGAAAGCGAAAAACAGCCAGATCGGACTCAACGTTTGGGGGAGCATCATGAACGACAGGAGCCGTGTCCATTGGCCCGACTGCACCAAACCGCCCACCAGCACCAGATCTTCAAAATCCGAATAGCCAGTCAGCAAGAGAGTCACGCCAATCGCTTGGATGGCCATCAGGTAGAGGGTCAAATGCGGAACCGCCCAGCTTCCGAAACGCTTCTCAAGTTTTGAAATAAAAT
>CBDVCB010000118.1:0-6147 GCA_965372395.1 uncultured bacterium | reverse complement strand
TCCGGCACCCTGGGAACCTGGGTGCTCGACGGAACCGCTGCGTACGCCGTGTCGCGCCGCGGGCATGTCGAATACAAGGCCGACCTTGCCGAAGGGGACATCTATCGCTTCGAGATCGGCATCCGGCAGCAAAACATCGCGGAGGCGGGCAAGAGAAAAAACTACCGGCTTCGCTTTTCCGTGGATGGCCGGTTCGTTGAACGCAAGTGGCCTTGGCTGGTGGATGGCGAATCAAAAACCCTTTCCATCAACACCCCCTTCCTTGATGCCGGAGAGCATGTGGTCCGGGTGGAGTGGGACAATTTCGAGAACGACATTTCCCTGCGGATCGAGCATGCCGCCTTCCGGCGCTATGCCGGAACGGACAGCGATGGCAACGGCGTCAAGGATTGGGTGGAAAACAAGCTCATTGAAAGAAACACCATCGACAAGGTCGAGCTGGTTAGCCGCACATCGCCCGTTTGCATGGAAGGCAAGGCCCTCTATGCGGGAATCCTCCGTCTGGAGGGCGGCGACAAGGCCTTCCCCGGCCCCGACGGTACCTGGTTCGGCAACCTCTCCCTCAATCCGGACGGGCAACCCCATGCGTATGCGGTGTCCTTCGAGAATGGCGGGCGGACGTTGAGTCGGGTCCTTCAGTGGAAACCCACAAACGTACTGGCGGATTTCATGGGCGAACCGATCCGGAAAGGGGATGCCCTGCTGCTGGTTGCCGCCCCGGCGTCGGGCATCGCCAGCAACGGCCTCTCCCGAATCTTTGTGGATGGCGCAGAGGTGGTTTCATCCAGCGCGCCGCAACCCTACACCTTTGCCTCCAACGGGGTCTACGAGGTGCGCGGGGTCTACACCGGCCTCGACGACAACGGCGCTTCGGTCGCGCTGGAACGCACGGTACAAGTGAGGGTCGTCGGCGCGGAGCCGGAAACCATTGCGGCGATAGTCAGCAAAATCCGCCCATGGAACCGGCCTGCGGCATGGCCCGCCGAGGCGGTCATGCAGCTCGATGGCCGGATTGTGCAATCGGTGGATGAAGCCGGAAATCCAACGCTGAAAAACACGCTGGCCGAAGAACGCTACGGCGTGGTGCGCCTGGGCCCGAACGGCCCGGTGCTGGCACCCGTGGTGGTCAAAGGGTTCAACATGTGGTTCATGAAAAAGACCTATCTGTATTACGACGAGGTATTCGAGGACGGAAGCTTCACGGCCACAACGACCATGATCATCAGCCCGAATATTCCCGAAGTATGGGTGGATCAGCGTTGCCGCCAGGTCATCACCTACGAGGATGGCTCGCGCACCCGCGAGTTCCATTATCAGGACTACAGCAATCTGGGTGAAGTCGAGATTCTGTTTATCCATCCACGGGCCACGGCCACATCGGTCTGCCACTATACCGACCTCTATCAGGACGACGTGCTGATTGGACGCAGCTACTAGGAGAATGGCCATGTTGAAAAAGACAGGATTCATAGTGGGTGTTGTCCTTGTGGCAGGCGTCCTCGTTGCGCTGTGGCGCAATGGGGCGTCGAAGGACGTACAGCCGGAAGTTCCTGTGGCAGAGGTTGGGAAAACCGGTGCGCCAGAAATGGTTGTTGCGGTCGATCAGGAGCAATCGGAATCTCCGGTCGTTGCGGATCCTCAAGTTGTCGAAGAGAGCAAGCCGATAGCAACCGTGAAGAAACGAAAGGGTGTGGACTATGCCAAGCTTCGCCCTTCCATTCGTGAAGTATTGTCGGGGGCCAACTATGACGACCGATTGCGCGTCGTGAAATACGACATGCCTGAAAGCCTTGATGGCCGGGAATATCGAGGTCTTAAGGACTACTTGCTCAATCCCCAGGACGGGAAGGACGGCGACTTTCGACAGCATGAATACGCCCTGCGCAACTACATGATGGATGCCATGCGGGAAGAGCAAGACCAGCTCGGCGAAACCATTGGCGCCTTCGTTGGAATCTACCGCAACGAAGCGCAAGGCGAGGTAATGCGAAACTATGCGCTCCAGCATCTGGCCTCAGTCTATATCGATAACACTTCATCGCTTTCCGGCGGTGATAAATCCCGCATTGTGAAAACCCTCAAGGCTGCCTTGAATGACACCAGTGCCGAGTCGCTGGCAGGAACCGCATTGATCGGGTTGCAGGATGCTTCCCGCTGGGATCCCAAGACCGTCCCGCCTGCCTCCGTCGGCAACACCGTCATGAAACTGCTACGCGACGAGAATTCGGGCGACCTTTCCAAAATATCCGCCTTCCAGATCGGCGGGGAACTAAAGCTGAAAAGCGTCGGATCCCATGCACGGAAAACGGCGTTCGATTCCGATGCCGACTGGGTGCTGCGCATGAGCGCCGTCTACGCCCTCGGGCAGCTCGGCGAAACCGCCGGACTCAAAACTTTGTTGAACGATTCGAATAAGCATGTACGAACCGCCGCGATCGCGGCCTTGAACGCAAAGAGGTAGCATGAAGCAAAAAACACACATCAAATGGATTTCATACACCCTGCTCGTCGCCATGGTGAACCTGCAAGTCGTTCCGGTCTGGGCGAACGCTCCAGCAAATGGTGGAAATGGTGGAAATGCTGGCAGTGGCCCGGGCACCAACCCCGGAGGTAGTGGTGGGGATCCTGTTGATACGAAGACGGGGAACAACCATTTCATGGAGTCGGATTTCAAATTCAATACACCGGGTGTTCCGCTTGAGTTTTCTCGCAAATACAACAGTATCGAGACCTATGACAGCCCGATGGGGCCGGGATGGTCGCACTCCATGGACTGGCGTTTGTGCGAAGCCCGGGAAATCGTTTGCGAGGTGATTCCCCCCATTACGAATGCAAACTTCAAGGTCAATCTTTGGGAAGGAACACAGCTATTGGCCGATGGACAATCATTAACCAACGGCGTTATTCAAACCAATCAGCTTACGGTAATTCCGACCTTTCTTTTTGGCGCCCCTCTCGAAAAGCCTGTCGATGCATTCGTGAAACAGCCCGGCGGAGAATATTTTATTGACCTTGATGGTCTGGCGGTATCTGGCTCCATCGGCGGGACGAATCCCAGCCCAATTACTTCGGTAGAGGATATGAGCGGTAATTCGCTTCCAACCAATGGAATCACCTACACGGAAAACAAATGGTTCGAAGTTTATCAAGGCGATGGAAATACCACCCGCTTCTGGGACAACGACAACGATGGCACTTGGTGGGCCAGCGACAAAAACTGGCGGATTGTTGAAGACGGCGCAAATCTCGTATTGCATTTGCCCGGCGGTATTCAGCGGGTATTCAACGCCGATGGGCGCATGATTCGTTATCAGGATGGCTGGGGCAAGGGCATTGCCTTTACCTATTCAAGTGGCTTGCTGCAACGAGCAGAGCATGACAATGGACAAGCCATACAATTTTCCTATGCCGGAAACCACGTTTCTGGAATCGATGCCGGAGCCGATCTGGATATGGTTTATACCTATGCCAATGGGATGCTGGAAACGGTCACCCGTGATTTAGGCACAGAGCAACATAGCCGTTCCTATGAATATACGGATGGTATATTGACGAAAAAAATCAACCCTGCTGGCCACGAATACAATTTCAGCTATGTGACCGACGCCAGCGGGAAGTTAACGCACAAGGCTAATGCCGGACATGTGGGTTCTGAAAGGTGGCTGGATCAGTCGCTGGTTTACCGTAGTGAAACATTGACCGATTTCACCTACCATACCCGCGGAATCGAGCAGTTGTATCGATATGCCTATAGCTCGAAAACAGGCAAGCTGACCGATCACTTTGGCCCAGGAATTGGAAACGCCGATGCGGAGACACGCGGCATCCACTATGGATACAACGGCGCGGGCGACACCACCGAAGAAAAGATTTTTGACGACAACCAATATTTCTCGGCTCTGACCACCTACGACAACCGCCACAATCCAGAAACGGTATCAGTCGCCAACAACACAACCAACCAAACACTATTGACCTCCATGAACTGGAATAAGACTTGGATGCTGCCGTCCTCCATCGAAGATGCCGAAGGCGACAAGACGGAAATGACGTATGAGAATGGTAGCCTCAAAACGCTCAAGCAGTTCCATGCCGCTGCCAGTAGCCACGACACCACCTTCAACTATTATCCCGATGGTCTTCTTGACAACGTGGTCAACGCCAATCAGCACACCATGCAATACACATACGATGCCAACGGCTACCCCGATGTGATAACGCCTGTTGCCGGGCCAAGGCTCGACGTCGACTACGATGCCTTCGGTCACCTCCTGACCTCGGAAATCCTCACGGAATCCGGTGCAAGCACGGGGCGGACGACAACGTACGACTACAATGCGCTGGGCTGGCTCGACAAGGAGACCTATGCCGACACACGGTTCGCCACGTACAAATACAACGGTCTCGGCTACCCAACCAAGAAAACCGACCGCGCCGGACGCGCCACCGACTATACCTACGCGCCAACCCGCAAGCTCACCTCCGTCAAGCGGTATCTCGATCCCGCCGGGGCCAACACCCCCGTGGAGATATCCTACGATTATGACCAATGGTTCAACACCGTCACCATCACCGAACCCATGGGACGCTCCGTCGAAAGCTACCAGCTCGATGTGCAGGATCGCGTCGAGCAGGCCACCAACGTCGACGGCCAGACGATGGGCATCACCTATTTCGTCGGCAACTTCGTGGACACCATCACCCGTTTCGACAGCTCCACCATCGCCAACACCTACGACGCCGCCGGGCGCAAGGACACCACCACCTACAGCCCTCGTACCGCAGGCGGCTCGCCTGCCATTATCGATTACGACTATTATGCCGACAGCCAGGTGAAATCCATCACCGACACCGCCACCACCGTCGCCATGGGCTACACCAAGCTCAACCAGCTCAAGGCCGTCACCAACACCGTTTCCTCCGTGCCTTCTGTGTCCTCTGTGATGAATTATACCTATGACCCCGTCGGCAATCGCACCGGTGTCGGTATAGATATTGGCTCACAAAGCCCGCTTTTATACTCTTATCAATCCGAGTTAGGCAGCGACCGACTTTGGAGAATCACCTCCCACAAAGGAGTATTAGGAGTATTCACCTACTCCTACAAACCCGAAAACGGGCGCGTCGACGAAATCGTCAGTTCCTCCTCCGGCGTCACCGCCACCTACACCTACGACCTCATGGATCGGGTCAAAAGCATCATCTACAAGTCAAGCGGAACCTTGCTCCGTTCGCTCGACTATGTCTATTATGAAGACACTTCCATGATCAAGGACAAGACCATAACCGTCGGCGGAGCGACGCGGAAATCCAGCTATGAGTATGATTCGCTGGATCGGCTCACCGGGGAATCCGCTTTCGTCAATTCGACGAAGGTGTCCGACGTTACCTACAACTACGACCTCGCCGGAAACCGCACCACGGTCGTGGACAACCAAAACAGCGTGACCACCTCCTACGCCCTTGTTCCGGCCCCGGCTGGCGGCAACCGCCTCGCCACATGGGGAGCCCACGGATCCGCCACCTACGATGCCGCCGGAAACACCGAAACCCTCACTTCCTCCGATGGAACCACAACCCTGGATCTCGACTGGGACGAACGCTACCGCTTGACGAGCGTAGACGATGCTTCCAGCTTCGTTGAATACACCTACGACGTGCTGGGCAGGAAAACCAGCCGAACCGAAGGAACAAATATCGAACATTATATTTACGACGGCAACCAGATCGTCGCCGATGTCGACGCCTCCGGCAACCTGCTGCGCTCCTACGCCTACGGCCCCGGCATCGACAATATTCTTTCCATGACCACGTACACGGGTGGGGCATCTTCTCTCCCGACCGGAACGTACTACTACTTGAAGGATCACCAAAACAGCGTCATCGCCCTCGCAGATAACGCTAGAAATATCGTCGAATCCTACGAATACGACGCCTATGGAAAGACAAAGGTGTTCAGTGCTTCCGGCAATTCAATCGCCAATCAAAAATCGGAAATCGGAAATCGTTACACCTTCCAAGGCCGCGAAATCGACTGGGACACCGGGCTGTATTATTTCCGCGCCCGCTGGTACAACCCCGAAACTGGACGTTGGCTCTCCAAAGACCCTATCGGAATCAGTGGCGGTTTGAACCTGTATATGGCCT
>CBDVCB010000117.1:0-6233 GCA_965372395.1 uncultured bacterium | reverse complement strand
CCCCAAGAATCGAGAGACGCTACCGAAATCCGCCGTGGATGGGAAATAGAAAGGGGGGTTGTATTCGATCACGACTTGATCGACAGCTATCCGCATACGGAAAAAGATACCTGGTTCAGATCCTGTTATGGAAAAATGGTCTGCCAGAGCGCTCCGTCCATCATGGCGCGCAACATGCCGCTGCCGAAGGTGGAGATCGAGGGCGACGCACCCTGCGTTATGGCTTCCACCTACCCGAATGGCCCCGTCTGCGTGGCGACCGAAGGCCGCGTGAAGCCCGAAGAGCGCGCCAAAGTCACCATTCAGGTGAAGGATGCCACCCAGCCCATCGGCACCTTCGGCCTCTACGACGAACTCGTTATCGAGTTTGCCGGAACCCCAAAGAAGATCAAAAAAATCTGGGCTCAGGATTTGCTGGCCAGCCAAGCAACCGACATTTTAAAAAAGGGTTTACGTCAAAGGCAACAGGCTCACTATTCCGGGCACATTGATTGACGAGGTTCTGGGCGGAGTGGATTAGATCGAGCAGGCATTGGATCGGCCGCTCAAAACTAATTCAATACACCTGCCACCCGATAGAATGCTTTCGTGGTGTTCGAATCAACGTCGACATGGTTTTCCGTTGTTTTCAAGAGAAGCTCCCACGGACCGCCCGGTTCTGGGGCCGTGTAGACGAGGTAGCTGCTGTACGCAGCATTCCCTGACCAGGTGAGTTGAAGCGAGCCTGTTCCTGACTGGACGGAGAGAAGCGGGCCTTCCGGAAGAACCGCCACCTGAATGAATGCCAGCTTTATTTCCGTTTTTGAACCCCCGTCGATCGTCAACGTAACGTCATAATCGCCGGCGTTCGTATAGGTCCACTCGGGATCGCGCTCGGTGCTGTCGGGCGATCCGTCACCGTCCAGATCCCAGCTCCATAAAGTGGCAGCGGGGATGGAAAGATCAATAAACCGAACAGACAATGGATTGTAGCCAACCTCCGGGGTTGCGCCGAAATCAGCCGAAGGGGGGAGTCCGCTATTCACGGTAAAACTCTGCTCCGCGCTCCATTCCGACCAAACCAGATTTTGATCCCGATACCGGACGCGCCAGAAATAGGTGTTTCCGGCGGTCACTCCGCTGTTGATCACAAGGCGGCCCAGATCGATCCCATCGTTCAGGTCCACCATGTTGTAGTCGGGGGAACCGGTATCTCCGTAGAAGTTTACCCAGTCACGACGGTTGTCCACAATAGGCGAGCTGTAGTTGCCCGAAGTCGAGGTCAGTTGGAAATGGCTGCTCATGATTCCTTCGACACCCGTATAGGGACTGGCGACAAGAACCGGCGGAAGAACCGTTTCCGCAACCGGAGAGAGACCCTGCGGAGTTTGCGGGGCGGATGTGTTTTCCCGCTTCTGGTAGAACTCGTCTATCAACACATTGTCCAGTGATTTATGCTGATGGCCCAGCGAGAAGGTTTGCGCGGTATAGCTCCGGTTGGCTAGGTCGAAATCGAGAATTGAGTATCCGAAGTGATCCCATGATTTGTAGAGTTCCTGATAATCTGTCTGGTTGGCATAGTCGCCCCAGTTGTCCAGAACCGAACCGCCGCCGCCATTGAGCATGAGGTAGAAAGGTGCATCGAGATGGGCCCCCATTTCAAAGTTGTGCGAATGTCCGTAGTACAATCCACAGACCTTGTTGTAGCCGGCCAGCAATGGAATCACGTCATTATTCACCCATCCGGTGTTTCCGGAAGGCCAGAGTTCACTGCGCCCGGGGTGGTGGCAAAAGGTCAGCACCCAGTCGATGGACTCATCCGCCTGTGCGGCGATTAGTTCGGCTTCGATCCAGTCGAGTTGCGTCTGGTTCCTTAGGCTGGAATTGCTATTGATCGCCAAAAGAAGAATGGGGCCGGCGCGGAAGGAGTAGTATTTCTCCCCTTGGGATCCTCCAAAATCCTCATAGTTCATGTAGTTGTAGTAGTGGGCGGCCTCGACCTCGTGGTTTCCGATGCTGACCATGAAGGGCACATTCGTGGACAAGCTTTCGATCGGTCCGAAATACTCTTTTTGATATTGTCCGAGCGAACCCCCGCTCGTTACGATATCGCCCACATTCAAAACCAGATTCAACTGGTTGTGGACATCCGTTCCATAGAGGGATTCCACTTTTTCCCTCATTGCGTCGATGGCCTGCGTATGCTGGGCCCTATCGGTTCTTGTGTCCCCCAAAATCCCGATGCGGAAATGGCCTTGCGATACCGTGTTTGAGGGAAAGGTTCTAAAGGTGTGGATATCGGATTCAGCGGTTCCTGTTTTGCATTGGTAGAAGTATTCCGTGTCCGGCTGCAGCCCCGTCAACTGAACCCGGTGCCAAAGCGTACTCGCATCAAACGTGTGCGTATCCCCGATGGTGCTCTGTCCCAGTGCATCCGTGGTGCCGTAATACACAATCGACTCGGTAGACTGGGCCTCGTGCCAGTTGATGGTGATCGACGATGGCGTGGAGCTCTGCAGATAGGGGTGGACAAGTGGTGGGGGGGGGGCTGCCGGCTCGAAAATCTCCATTCCTGCAGTGCCGAGGGAGGCGATTCCCGTAGCGTCCAGCGCGGTATCGAACAGCGCGACGTTACTCACATGGGTGATGGCTTCCTCGCCGCCCCCGTTGTCGCTGAACAAATCAAACGTGGAGCCCAAAGACCAGCGGCTATCCACTCCGTCTGTACTAGTGTGATCGCCAATGTGGGTACCATCCACGTACGTGCTGGTGGTGCCGGCGAGATCCACGGTGAGCATTAGGCGGTGCCAGGTGTCGGCTAGAACCGAGAGAGGCGGGTCATTATCATCTACGTAGCCCTGATTAGACACGCCGAGACCGTTGCCATTGGAATAAAAGTAGTCGCCATCGCCTCCTCCGGTCGTTTCGACTAGTGAAATATAGGTGGCGAGAGCCGGAATCTTGAAATCAATCAGGAGCGTGTATTCGTTACTGCGGAGTCCGGTGCCATTGGCCCCAATCGGATTGGTTGCTCTGATGTAGTCGCCGACAGCGACGTTGGCCGCGCCAGCATCCAAGCCGCCGCTACCAGCCGTTGAGGTGATTGCGCCGGTTAAGCCCAAGTCGGTTCCAATAGTTGCTGCGCCGAGATCGCTGCTGTTTTCAAACTCCCAGAGGCCAACCAGGTTTGTCGCCCATGAAGGGCAGATCAGCAATGCTGATATAGCCAGTGCCGCCCGTACCCGTGCCATGATTCCATGTGTGTGTTGCTTGTTCATAGACATACTCCTGAGGAACTTGCAAAACCCTTGGTTTTGCCGTTCCAGTTAATAGTTGCCAGTTATTGGTTGTTAGGGAGAACGCGCACTCCTGCAACGCATTACACTGATAACCAATAACAATCTAACGGATAACCTCCGCGCAAAGCCCAGAGGTTTTGCAAGCGGCTCTACTTAATGTGCATTATTCAATCATTTGCTCATAAACGAGAAAGAGAGAGCCCATATTTCGGGCTCTCCATGGTTTCTACAGGGGGAGGATTTGATTGCCTAGACCAAAGTTCAGGCCCCCGTAATATTAATCCACCAACACTTCCACTTTCACGAAGCCTAACTGGTCGTTCGCCATCGGGACCACATGGGTGGTGTTTGTTCCAGCCGCGGCATCAACGACGACGTTCGACCCGCCATCCATGAGTGGGGCCCACGAGCCTAGGTTTTCCGAGATGTTGATCTTGTATTGTTTGCCGGGAACACTCGACCAGGTCAGCGGTACCCCGCTGCCCGTATCTTCCCCGATCTCGGTGATGATGAACAGCGACAGTGGATCGTTCGCTGCGGTACCGGCAAGCATTTCGTTGATGTTGGATTGTCCGTCTTCGTCGAGGTCGCCATCCGCGCCGTTTACGCCTATCGCACTCGTGTGGTCCAGTCCGTTGGCCATCTCCCAGATATCGAGCATTCCGTCCATGTCGGTGTCCAGCGACTCACCGATTGGATCTCCGGCCACGCCGAGCTCGGTGACCTCGTTCGTCGTCAGCCTTCCGTCAAAGAGCGCGATGTTGCTCACATGGACGAGGGCTTCTTCGCCGCCACCGTTGTCGCTGAATAAATCAAACGTGGCGCCCAAGGACCAGCGGCTATCCACTCCGTCTGTACTAGTGTGATCGCCAATGTGGATACCATCCACGTACGTGCTGGTGGTGCCGGCGAGATCCACGGTGAGCATTAGGCGGTGCCAGGTGTCGGCTACAACAGAGGTAGGCGGAGCATTACCCACGTAGCCCTGATCCCGTACACCGAGACCGTTGGAGTTGGAATAAAAGTAGTCGCCATCGTCCCCTCCGGTCGTTTCGACTAGTGAAATATAGGTGGCGAGAACCGGAATCTTAAAATCAAGCAGGAGCGTGTATTCGTTACTGCGGGTGGGGACATCATTCGTTCCGTTCGTTCCATTGGCCCCAATCGGATTGGGTGCCGTGATGAAGTTGTCGACATCGACGCTTGCGGCGCCATCGGTGCCCCCGACACCCGCGGTCGCGCCTATCGAGCCGGTGAAGGTCAAGTCCGCTCCAATGGTCGCATTGGAGAGGGCGGCATCTTCAAATTCCCATAGACCGACCAGTTCCGCTGCCCAGGACGGGCATACCGCCAACGCGACTATAGCTAATACTGTTCGCATATATACATAGCTCTTTCTCATTTTCATCTCCATTTTCTGAATTTACATTAACAAAAAAATGGAGAGCACCGCTCTCCATTATGTCAGTCATACACCTAATATTATAGAGCAAGCTTGCGGCGGATGAAGAGTAGTATTCCTCCGCCAACGGTAACCACCATGCCAAGCGTAGTCGGCTCTGGAATGGCCGTGCCGACGGCGCCAAGGGCGGTAACTTCTGCTGCACTCAGCGTAGTATTGAACAGCGCGACGTTACTCACATGGGTGATGGCTTCCTCGCCGCCACCGTTGTCGCTGAACAAATCAAACGTGGAGCCCAAAGACCAGCGGCTATCCACTCCGTCTGTACTAGTGTGATCGCCAATGTGGGTACCATCCACGTACGTGCTGGTGGTGCCGGCGAGATCCACGGTGAGCATTAGGCGGTGCCAGGTGTCGGCTAGAACCGAGAGAGGCGGGTCATTATCATCTACGTAGCCCTGATTAGACACGCCGAGACCGCTGCTCTTGGAATAAAAGTAGTCGCCATCGCCTCCTGCCGGGCTGCCCATTTCGAACAGTGCAATATAGCTGCTGGCGAGAACCGGAATCTTAAAATCAATCAGGAGCGTGTATTCGTTACTGCGGAGTCCGCCGCCATTTCCCCCAATCGGATTGGTTGCCCTGATGTAGTCACCGACAGCGACGTTGGCCGCACCGGCATCCACGCCGCCAGAACCGGCAGTTGCGGTGATTGCGCCGGTCAAGGTCAAATCGGAACCTACCGTTGCTGCGTCGAGATCACCGCTATTTTCAAACTCCCAGAGACCGATCATTCCGGCCCACGACTGGCACGCGGCAAAAGCTGTGACAGCCATTAGTGTGCTAATGATTTTCCTGTTTTTTTCCATGTTTCTTTCCTCTTGTTTTGGTTTACCTTCCCAGTTTCCCATGGCGAATCTGAATCTGTTGTTTCAATGCACCTGCATTGTCGCCATGCCTTTCGGGTAGCGAGTCTAACCCTTCAACTAGTGTACTAATTATTGGGGAATGTCAAAAGAAAAATCATATTATCCATATATAAAAATTACCTATATGAAAATTTCCATCGATCATCAGCTTATCGCAGTCGGGGAAGGTGCCGCCCTCAACCGTGGCCGCGACCGTGCCGTTGCTCACCAGCAAGGTGCCGGCCGAGAGCGTTGTGCCATCGGAATAGGAGTTCTCCCCGGTGACGCCAAGTTCAACCCCTCCCGTTTTTGCCGTGATTTTTCCGTCGCGGAACTCCGCCATCAAGTGCCGAACGAAGCCAGCCCCTTGGTGCCTACTGAATGGTTGATATGTTTTTTTTATGATCGCACCACAGCATAAACTTCAAAGGAAGTTATACCTGTTTTTGGGATGTTTGGTATTGGGGGTGGGGCTGAGAACGAAAAGGGGTTTGCATTCGCTCTCGTGTTTTTCCATGGTTCGCGGTCGATGCAAAGGCAACCTTCCAAACTTGAACTGATGGCGCCAGCGGGGACGTACGCCGCACTCTCGGCGGCGATCCGCGCGGGGGCGGACTCGGTCTACTTCGGCGTCGACCAACTGAA
>CBDVCB010000116.1:0-6563 GCA_965372395.1 uncultured bacterium | reverse complement strand
AGCACCCGGAAGGTCTGGCCAACCATGGCCTCGTTATGCGCCAGCGAAGTGCGCTTGAGGATTGCACTGAGCGTGGCCAGCCGCTTGCTTTTCAGTTGCGGCGAAACATCGTCTTCCCAGCGTGCGGAACGCGCACCGACGCGCGGCGAATACTTTGCGATGTAGGCCATGTTGAACCCAACCTCCTCCATCAGCTGCGCCGTGGCCTCCACTTGCTCGTCGGTTTCTCCGCTGAAGCCCACAATGATGTCGGTAAAGATGGTGGCGGTCGGTAGCAGCTCGCGGATATCGGAAATGATCTGCTTGTAGGCCTCGATGCCGTGGTTGCGGTTCATGCGCCGCAGCATTTTTTCGTCGCCGCTCTGCACCGGAAGATGGATCTGCTTGGCGAGGCAATCGTATTGCGCGATCGTTTCGATGACGTCGCGGGTCATGTCGCGCGGATGCGGCGAAGTGAAGTAGACCCAGAATTCCTTGCCGCTGGCGTTGCCCTGTTCGCCGACTTTCGCGAGGAGCTGGGCGAACGAAAGCTCTTCCCCTTTTTTATCGAGACCATACGAGTTGACGTTCTGCCCCAGCAGGGTGATCGACTTAACGTCGCGCTCCACGAGTTTTTCAACCTCGGTGAGGATGTCGGCGCTCGCGCGCGACACCTCGCGGCCGCGGGTATAGGGAACCGCGCAGAACGAGCAAAACTTGTCGCACCCGTTCTGGATCGGGACGAACGCTTCGAAGTCCGAGCTGTAGGTCGGTTCGACCTGCCAAAAGTCGGTGCGTTCGTCTTCGCGCACAAGATCGGCGAGCACATGCCGGGCGGAAAACTCGGTGGCCACGCCGCATTGCTGGATCATCGCCGGCAGATCGGGCAGGTCGTTCATCCGGAAGACAAGGTCGAACAACTTCAGGAACTTGGTCTCGTCGGCGGGGAGGATGCAGCCCGAAACGAAAGTAATCAATGGGCGGGCGTTCTTCCACTGGTTCCATTTCCGGATCTTGCTATAGACCTTGTCGATCGCCTTTTGCCGTACCGAACACGCCACCACTCCGATCAAATCGGCTTCTTCCTCGACCGCGGTCAGAGTGTAGCCCATGCCTTCGATCACACTGCGGATCCGCTCGGAATCCGACTGGTTCATCTGGCAACCCAAGGTGACTAAACAACACTTCATAGCTTTTCCTAGAAATAGACCTCAGTATGGATTTGCGCAGTGGGCAGGCCCTTGTCCTGCAGGAGATCGAAGGCCTCGTAGATCATATCGCAGTTTCCGCAAAGAAAGGCTTCTGTGTCCGGCGGCACATCCAGGGTTTGAAGATATTCCGTGATGCGCCCCCCGAAATCGCCCCCCCCTTCGCGCGAAACACAGTGAAAATAGTGGTCGCCATAGTAATCCGACTCGTAGGCCTCATCCAACTTGGCGGTTCCGTGAACCAGACGGTAGTCGAGTTCGGGGAAGGACTCGACAAAGCTGTGGTATGGCGAAATACCCGTCCCCGTGGCAATGAAAAGCAACGGTTTCCCGTGCAGTTGTTCGATCAGCTTAAAGTGACCGTAGGGTCCTCCAACGCTCACTTCTTCACCGGGCTCAAGATCGCACAACTGCTTGGAAACCAAACCGTCCTCGACCCGGCGAACCAATACTTCCACATAGTCGGCGGCAACAGCGGAATAGACGGAATAGTCGCGGATTTCCGGATCGCCATCGACGCCGACGCGGATGTACTGCCCCGGCTCGAACTTTAAACCCTGCCGCTCAAAGCGAACCACCGCGGTCGACTCCGTCAACGTGCGCACCTCAAGCACCGTGCAGGTTGTCTGTTTTTTCTTCGTACTTAACATCGCCATAGCCCGCCCGTCCATTCAGCTCTTCCATATACAGAA
This sequence comes from uncultured bacterium, assembly GCA_965372395.1. Lineage (GTDB taxonomy): Bacteria > Verrucomicrobiota > Kiritimatiellia > Kiritimatiellales > Pontiellaceae > Pontiella. Next base: position 4,684 of record CBDVCB010000116.1, on the reverse strand, counting down.
CCAAAAAGGTCTGCTTAGTTGAAGGTGCGGATTTATAATTCCCGAACCGGGGAAAGTCAACCGATCCCGGCATCCAATGTCTTAGAACCTAAGGTTGGCTTGCTGGAGACGAGAGGCGAGTTCGCTGAGAACGCGCTCGTCGTCGGCATCGCCGGCGGATTCGAACACGGCGCCGAAGCGAATGAATGGGCCGGTGTTGTCCCATGGCACAGTGGAGATGCCGACGTTTTCGATCAGATAGAGCGAGGCCTCCTCGGCATTGGCGAACTCAACATCCCCCGCCCCTTTCGGCGCCTTGGTGTACAAGAAGAACGTGCCGCCCGGCATCTTGGCATCGAACCCGACATCGGTGAGCACCTCCACGATCCGGCGCAGGCGTTTTTCGTAGTGCGCGCGAATACCTTCGGCAAGGCTTTCGTCGGCAATGCCGGCGCAGGCCGCTTTCTGGATGGCCTTGAACTGGCCGCTGTCGCAGTTGTCCTTGATGGTGGCCAGCGCCTCCACGGCCCAGCTTGCGCCGCAGAAAAAGGCGATGCGCCAGCCGGTCATGTTGTAGGCCTTGCTCATGGAGTGCAGCTCGATGCAGCAGTCCTTTGCGCCGGGGCGCTGGAGGATGGAGGTGCGCTTGCCGTCGTAGACGAGCGTGGCATAGGGGGCATCCTGCACAACGAGAATGTTGTGCTTTTTCGCAAAGGCGATCAGCTCGTCGTAGAACGCGTCGGTGGCGACGGCACCGGTCGGGTTGTTTGGATAGTTGATGTAGAAGAGCTTGCAGCGGTCGGCCAGAGCCGGGTCGATTTTCCCAAGGTCGGGAAGGAAGGCGTTCTCTTCGAGCAACGGAATATCGACCACTTCGCCACCCAGGTATTTCGAGTGCGTCGCCAATACCGGATAGCCCGGAACCGTCTGAAACACCACATCGCCCGGATTAACGAATGCGAGCGGCAGCATGGCCAGCGCCGGCTTGGTGCCGATGCTGTGGTTGATTTCGGTGGAGGCATCCAGCTCGACCCCGAAAAAGTGTTTCATATAGGTCGCGGCGGCTTCCTTGAATTCGGGAATGCCGTTGTCGGCATAGCCACGATTTTCCGGCAAGTCGACTTCGCGCTTGAGCGCTTCGCGGATCGGGGTCGGTGCCATTTGATCGGGCTCACCCACGCCAAAGTCGAGAATCTCCAACTCAGGATGAAGCTCGCGCGCCTTGGTCTTGGCGCGTTTGATTTTCTCGAATTTATAGATTTCAGTCGATTTACCGAATTCGACTCCGCCGATACGTTCGGCAAAAAGTTGTTCATGATCCATTTGATTTTCCTTTATTTTAAGTTGTCCTTCACGGGTGCGATCAATTTGTCCAGCGTCCGACCGATCTCCAGCGCATTGAATTTGTGCAACGGAATTGAGCGCGAAGTATTGATGTAGACGCCATTTTCAATTTTCGGGTTCTCGCGATAAAATCCGATCACCAATTTTTCGGCAACCACATCCACCGCGAAATAGACCAAATCCACCACCAGCCCTGCCTTGGTGGAATATTCCTTCGAGAAAACAAACTGCAGGTGCCGCACATACTCGCCACGGATGGAAAACTGGCCCTCCGCCCGCCGATGCTTAAACCCGCGCTTGTTCATGGCCGACTTAATAATCCCGCTATCCGTCAACATATATCGCTCCCCATTCAATTCTTTGGTCTCTTCAGTAAAATCCCAATCATTGGAAAACCGCCCGTTGAGTCAAGGCAATTAAAAGGGGTTTCCATTCGGACTTCGCCAAATCCTGCCGTTGGCTGTTGCGTTCCAGCTCCAAGATGGAGTTTAAACGCGCAAATTTTTCGGGATGGCGCTTTGCCAGATCTTCACGTTCACCGGGATCGTCGTTCAGGTTGAACAGCAGGAGCTTCTTTTTATCCGGCACCAATTTCCAGCCGTCGCGGGTGATGACCGTGCTGTTGTCGACGAAGATATAGTCATGCTCCGGCGAGGGTTTGCCATAGAGCGTCGGCAGCCACGAAAGCCCGTCCTTGCCGTCGCACAGAAAGGGCAGCAGGTTCACGCTGGAGAATTAATAGACTTCAATTCTAGAGATCACCAAGCCTGGATCCAGGAGCATTAGTTGGATTTGGGCATCCATATCTTTTTCCAGATTAAAGGTCGCTTCTACAGTTGAGTAGCCCCGGATAACGTTTTTCTTCCAGACTTTCGTTTTGCTTTCTGTGTGGACATCCAATATTTGAACTGGATTATCATTCACCCGGATGGCCGTACGCAGGCTGCGGCCGGCATGGATGGCATACGTGGGAACGCAGATCAGTTTGATTTTCCTGCTACCCTTTGGAATGCGCATCGTGATCGATGCCGTGGGGGCCAAGCCCGCATCATCTGCAGCATAACTAGGGCCGGTGATGTCTGAACGCGAAAGGCTCAACCCGTCAATGCCAAGCCCTGGAATCAGCTGTAGTTGCTTCGAAATAAAGCTCAATTCGTTCAGGGAAAGCACTTTGATTGGCCGGATGCCTGCCACTTCCTGTTCCTCTTTTTTATTCGCTTTCAAGGCGGGCATTTTGAAAACAGGACGTCCCCGTGGATTCATTTTCATGATTCCATCCCATTTTCCGTCCGAGATTCCCTTGTTATAGGTATCCGTCAACTTCTTGATGTCTTCATATGCTTGTTTGGATTTCTCGGCAAAAGGATTCTCTGGGTCTGGTTGCTGCCTGCTCTTTTGCGCATAAAAGTGCTTTTCATTCATTTTTACCGCCCCCAGAACGGGGTAGAGAATAAGCTGGAAGTAGGCATCTTGCAGGTGGGTTGGTATTTTTTCCTGCAGGGTTAGGGCCTTCTTTCCAATCTTCTCGTAGGCGCTCAATCGACTCAAAACTTCCTCTTCAGTAAACCGGATGTTGTCGATATGCTCTGGTTTTCCGGATGCCGCCAAGAGGTAATAGGCCGATTTAATTTCACTAATCTCCGCTGCATACTCCTTTCCAAAAGTCCGAGTGGCCCAGTGTTTGATGTAGGCGTGGGCTTTTTTCGGGGACCAGGCCTTCACATCCCAGGCCAGATCCATCGCAAACTCGATTTCCAGCTCGGCAGGTTTAATATCTCCCACATTAAAAACCCACAAGCGGTCTGCGCCATAGGCATAGGCCTTACTCATTTCAAACGAAATCAACGAAGGAGATGTTGAGCAGAGCCAGAGGTAATCTTGCGGGGATCCCCAGTATGAAAGGTGATAGTAAATGCCGCTTCTTCCGCTGCGGCGCTGCTCTTCCGGGGTCGAAAGCGCACGAATATAGCCATGGTTGTCATCGGTCCAGACGAGGGTGACATCCTCCGGGATTTTTGCGCCGGCTTGATACAGGTGAAGCACTTCCTTATAGGGGCAAAATATTTGAGGAATCTTTGCTGCCGCCATTTTCAGATGCTTGGACAACAGCGTCCTCTGATCTTCGATAACTTTGTTAAGCAGCGCAATCTTTCCTTCCGTCGTCTTGGGCCCTGGCATATTGCCATCATGAATCCCCCGCATGCCGACGGTATAGATGGCATCCACATTCGTGGACTGAACCACGCGATCCTCCCAATAGCGATTGATCTCGCTCTCGTTTTCATCGTATCGCCATGGCCCAGGCTTTTTCCCGTACTCCGTCTCGAAGTTTTTTTTCCACTCATCAACATTATTGCGAAGCATCGGCTCGCAGTGGCTGGATCCAAGTATAATACCATATTGTGCTGCGACTTTAGGGTTCTCTTCATAGTGAAAAAAGGCCTTCGTGCAGGGATGCATCGCGGGCCAGATATAATTGGCCTTCAGTCGTAGCATCAGTTCGAAAATACGCGCATAGGTCTTGGGGCCTATGTCTTTAATGTCCACATCAATATTTCGGGATGCCCAGGGTTTTAGCCCCCAATCTTCGTCGTTCAGGAATATTCCACGAAACTTCACCGAGGGCGGCCCCATCACGAGGTTGTCAATTGACACACTTAGTTCGTCTCTATGGGCAGGCCTCACATCGGCCCAGTCGACCCATGGTGAAACCCCGAAACGCTTGGAAAGCTCGAACACGCCGAACGCTGTGCCCCGCGGATCGCTCCCTGCGATGACCAAGGCTTTTTCCATGCTGGGAAACGGTTGGTCAACGACCTGAATCAGGAAGCTTTCCCATTTTCCCTCAATGGCTTTTTTTGAAATTTTTCCTGACTTGGCCAGATAGTCGATCACTTTTGACTTGCCCAATGTCCCGATAATGATACCCGTTTTAACATTCCTTTTCAGGCTTGTTTGAATCTCAGGAGTAATGCGGGTAACGAGTGCAATATCTTTAGCCAATGCCTTCGCAGATATGCCGACAACATCAGCATCATTCCGATCTAAAAAGATAGGGGAACTTTCCTTTCCATAGACCACCTGAAATACAGTGTTTCCCGAGTTAACAGGTTGCCTCTCGTCTGCGACTAGGGGTGACGATGTGAGACAAATACCAAGAAACAGAAAAAAGGCTATCAGGTTTGGATTGATCATTTCATTATTCCTATTGCATCACGGTAGAGCCGCCCATTGCTGGATGCCCCCGTACAGATCCCTGCGTGCGGTTTTCCCGCACAGGGCTCCTCGTTTTAAACGTTCGCTACTTCCGCATCAGTGCGGGTCGATTATCCAACATACCGTTTCCTGCCCAGTGTTTCCT
>CBDVCB010000115.1:0-6879 GCA_965372395.1 uncultured bacterium | reverse complement strand
CATTAATCATATATTTACCCGATTTTAAGGGTGCATTAAGCCATTTTTATATCATAAACGCATATTTTTTAATGGATGGTTTGGCGAACTACCCGCGGATTTTGCGGAAGACCCAAACAAAAAGGCCCCGGAGTGCGGGGCCTTCGCGTGCATGGATCCATGGTGCCTAGAACTTGTAGGTAACACCCGCCGTCAGCGAATTCTGGTACATGCTGATTTTGGTTCCAGATGCACCTGGTGGCGGAAGCGGCATTCCTGCGACATCGTTTCCATTGGCGATTACTTCATTTTCCAATGCATGAATATAGGCCAGATGGGCCGCCCATTTTTCCCACGCATAGGATGCGCCGCAGGCCAAATGGGTTTCCATGATGCCCGGGAAGAGCGCATTGGAAAATGCGGTGTCTTCATCTATCGGCGATTTACCGTAGGAAATACCACCGCGCAAAGTGAGTGCATCGCTCAAACCCCAGGTAATACCGGCCTTGACAATGTTCTGGTTATCCCAGCCAAACTGGTCACCCAATGTATCGAGTTCTTTCCACCCCAGCCAGCGGTAGTCGAGAACGAGTTCTAAGTTATCCAATACATTATAGGCCGCGCCAACCGTAATCTGCTGTGGCAAGTTTAGTGACTCAGGAAGAATCGTGCTGTACTCATCAAAATCCGACATGAATTGTTCGGACATGTAGCTGCCACCAATCGTGAAGCGACCAAAATGTTGGTTAACACCAATAATGGCACCAGCACCATATGATGTATCCCAATCGCCGGATTCGGCACCTGCGCCATTAAACATATCGGTACGAAAACGAGAAAGCACAACGATAGGTCCAGCACCAATGCTGAAGCCACTATCACCAAACTTGTAGGCGTAGGTGGCGGTCATCTTGGCAATCGAAAGTTCCGTCATCTTATCGCCACCGGCTGGAGAGGCAATACGACCATTATCATAATCCACGCCCATGCCGCTGGTGCCGTAGATTCCCAAGCCAATTGATCCGTTCTCCCCATGGCAGCAACCGAAGGAGGTGCTGATGGAAGGGATGACAAATGCAGAATTATCAGACTGTTCACCTGCTCCACCACTTGTGGTAGAATCCATGGTGCGCACTGGCGCGAAGATCTGGAACGAAGCATCGACGCTGCGGTCGACATCGGTGAGGCCAGCGGGGTTGAGGATAAGCCAGGTTGAATCCTTGGCGGAGGCGACGCCGGCGCCGGCGGTTCCCTGCTGGATCGGACCGACACCGATCAGGTTGACACCTTCCGTGGCGTGGATTTGCGTGGCTACCGCCGCGAGGGCTACTGCTGTTACCGCTAGACGTACTCTCATCCCCTTACTCCCATTGGTTAATTGCACAATTAGTTATACACGTATGCATTTACACCACTTTCTTCGCCGCACCGCAAGAGCTAATTTTAGTCTTTAAAACCTTTAAATGCTAATATTTTAATCTTATTATGCTGCGGCCCAATGGTTCCGGGCGGAAAGAGCGCTGGGCAGGCGTTTCTGCGCGGCCCAGATTGGGCGCTCGATCCATCCGCCGAGAACGGTTCAACGTTCGAACAGGGGTTCTCTTTAAAGCATTCGGCGGCAGGCTCGTTCACCGCATCCCTATTAAAAACCTGATTATTTTAATTGGGCTGAATATAAAAATATAATAATACCTGAGCCTTGAATTTGGAGAGACGCATGGTTCAGGAAGAGAGAAATATTGCGGCGGATGTTTTAAAGGCCATGGCCCACCCCATTCGGCTGGGCGTGATCGAGGTGCTGGCGGGTGGCGAGCGCACGGTTACCGAGCTCTACGAAGAGCTGGGTTGCAGCCAGTCGATGATGTCGCAGCAACTAAAGATCCTCTGCCAACAAAAGCTTGTTGCCATCCGCAAGGAGGGCACGCAGAAATATTGCAGCCTGTGCAACCGCGACTTCCTGAAGCTGTTTGACTGCATGCACCTTCATCTGCGCACCTTTCTAAACTTCAAGGACTGAGATCCTTCACTATTAAATCGAACGGTTTGATTTTTCCGGGTCTATATATTGAATTATTATTATTTGTTAATCAAACGGAGTTGGAAGAGGGACGAACATGAAAACGAAAAAACTATTGATTGTTGGGGGCGTCGCCGGCGGCGCAAGTTCGGCGGCACGCGCACGGCGGCTCGACGAAAACGCGGAGATCGTTCTCTTTGAACGCGGTCCGGATATTTCGTTTGCCAACTGCGGCCTGCCCTACCATATCGGCGGCACGATTGCCGACCGGGAAAAGCTGCTGGTCACGACGCCGGAGCTCATGACGGCCAAGTATAACTTCGATGTGCGGACGCTAACGGAAGTGGTCTCGATCAACCGCGAGAAGAAAGTGGTGGTGGCGAAAAACCTCCAGACCGGAGAGGAATACACCGAGTCCTACGACAACCTGATCCTTAGCCCCGGCGCGGCTCCGATGCGCCCGCCGATCCCCGGAATCGACAACCCGCATGTTCTAGGGCTACGCAATCTGCAGGACATGGATCGCATTATCGAACGGCTCGACGGCAAGAAGAGTGCGGCGGTCATTGGCGGCGGGTTCATTGGACTTGAGGTGGCGGAAGCGTTGCGGGAGCTGGGCATTGCAACCACGCTCATCGAACTTGCCCCCCAGGTGATGGGACCGGCCGACCCGGAAATGGCGACCCCGCTGCATCAGGAAATGCGCCTGTTCGGAGTCGACCTGCGGCTGGAAACCTCCGTCACCGAATTCCAGGAGGCCGACGGCGGCGTAACGCTGATCCTAAGCGATGGCAAGAGCCTGACGGTTGATGTGACGGTTCTCGCCATCGGCGTGAAACCCGAAAACAAACTGGCCGTCGAGGCCGGTCTTGAAATCGGGAAAACCGGGGGCATCAAGACCGATGCCCACATGAAAACCTCCGACGCCCACATCTACGCCGTTGGCGATGCGGTGGAGATCACCGACTATGTAACCCGCCAGCCGGCGCTCATCCCGCTGGCCGGGCCGGCCAACCGGCAGGGACGCATTGCGGCAGACCATATTTTTGGCCGCGACAGCATCTACAAGGACACGCAGGGCACCTCCATCTGCAAGGTCTTCAACATGGCCATCGGCATGACCGGCCTGAGCGAAAAGATGGCGAAGCGCACGGGCACTTCCTACGAAAAGATCTATGTGCATCCGGCCAGCCACGCCTCCTATTATCCGGGGTCGCATCCGATCAGCTTCAAGCTGCTCTTTGATCCGGAGACGGGGAAAGTCCTCGGTGCGCAGGCGGTGGGCGCCGACGGGGTCGATAAGCGCATCGACGTGGTGGCGGTGGCCATTCGGCACGGTCTCACGGTTGACGATCTTGCGGAAATGGAACTCTCCTACGCCCCTCCGTTTGGCTCGGCCAAGGATGTGATCAACTATGCCGGTTTCGTGGCCGGAAACGTGCTTTCGGGCGATGCCCAGATCTACCACGTCGAAGAAGCGCTGAAACCCAGGGACGATCAAAAGCTGATCGATGTCCGCAACGAGGAAGAGGTTGCTCTCGGCACCATTCCCGGCGCGAAAAACATTCCGCTCGATCGGATCCGCGAGAATCTGGACAAGCTTTCCAAGGAGAAGGAATACCTGATCTTCTGCCAAGTTGGCCTGCGCGGCTATCTCGCCTGCCGGATCCTCAACCAGAACGGCTTCAAGTGCCGCAACCTGACCGGTGGCTACAAAACCTACATGATGGCGACGGATCAGCATATTGCACCGATTCCCGAAGCGGAAACCATGAATACCGATACCGGGGAGAAAACCGTACAGCTGAAACCGGAACCGTCGGCACCGGTTACCGAAGTCGATGCTTGCGGCCTCCAGTGCCCCGGACCGATCATGAAACTGAAAGCCGCGCTCGACACCGTGAAAACGGGCGAGGCGATTGCCATCACCTCCACCGACCCCGGCTTTGCCGCCGATATCCCGGCGTGGTGCAACTCGACCCGCAACCGGCTCGACTCGCTCGACCCGGTCAAGGGCGGCGGCTACCGCGCGGTCATCACCAAATGTAGCGGAGGCGAAGCCTGCCCCAGCATCCAGACCGGACCCAAGCGCTTCACCAACGTGGTCTTCAGCCAGGATCTCGACAAGGCGCTGGCCGCCTTCATCATCGCCAACGGCGCCGCCAGCATGGGCTACGAAGTCACGCTGTTCTTCACCTTCTGGGGGCTGAACATCCTGCGCAAGGAAAAGGTGCCCACAGTAAAAAAGACCTTCGTTGAAAGCATGTTCGGCATGATGATGCCGAGGGGGCCGAAAAAGCTGGGGCTTTCACAGATGAACATGGGCGGGATCGGCGCAACCATGATCGAAGGGATCATGAACAAGAAGAATGTGGCTTCGCTTCCCGAACTCATTGCCGCCGCGCAGGAAAACGGCGTCAAGCTGGTCGTCTGCACCATGTCGATGGATCTGATGGGCATCAAGCGCGAAGAGTTGATCGACGGAATCGACGAGGGCGGCGTGGCGATGTATATCGACAAGCTCGGCGGCGACGCCAACCTGTTCATTTAAATTCAAGGAGAAAGCAGATGTGGACCTATGAAACATCCGTAGACTGGAAAGAAGGAAAAACCGGAGAAACCCGTTGCGACGGGAAACCCGCCATCGAAGTGGCCACCCCGCCGGAGTTTGGCGGCCCCGAAAACATCTGGACCCCGGAAGACCTGCTGACGAGCGCGGTGGCGACCTGCATCATGACCTCCGCCCTGTTCTTTATCGACCGGGCAAAAATCCAGCTGCGCTCCTACAAAAGCACGGCCACCGCAACCATGGAAAAAACGCAGGCCGGACTGGCGATCACCCGCATTGCCGTCGTCGTTTCCATCGAGCTGGACGATCTGGCACAGGAAGCCGCCGTGCGCAAAGCCGTGGAGCAGGCCGAAAAAACCTGCCCGCTTTCCAGCTCCCTCAACTGCCCCGTAGAACTCGACGTTCACGTAAGCCGAGGCTCTGTGATAGGGCCATGATGCAGGAGGCTTGAATATGAAAGATATCACCGTAAGCTTTCCCGGAGGGAAACGGGTCGACGCGCACTATGACGGGCGCACCGTCCAAACCGACCAGCCAATCCAATCGTCGCGATGCTTAAGGCGATAGCACGCTGAGCCCCAAAGCAGCAAGGCGATCCATTTTTCATCGGCCATCACGACCATGCGGAGCGTATCGCCTGCGGGACACCCATCGCCCATGTAGCGGAACTGCTTAGTGAGTTTTGTAAAAATCGCCATGTCCTTTTTGTATTCTTCATCAAGCGTACAAAAGAAAATGCCGGGGAAAGTGTTTACAAAAACCGGCTCTCTATGCCTGTCTTGCCCCAAGATGCCGTTAGATAAAAATACCATGAGTAGTTACTAATGTTTTTTGGAATTCCTCTTGGCGGAGTGGTCGCTAGTATGGTAGCAGGAAGAGTGGATGGGTTCGTATGGTGTGAGTGCTAGACAATTAAACCAATAAAAGAATGGGAGCTAAGATGAAAATAAAACTCGCAATGCTACTGACGTTTATTGTTATGACGGGTGTCAGCTATGGAACGATTCATACATGGACGGGTGCTGTAGATACCGACTGGAACAATGCCGGGAACTGGGATACCAACGGTATTCCGGTGGACTTTAATACAACAAGTCCGGGTTTAGATTTTGGGGACGAAAAAGACAAGATTGTCTTCAATGCTGCCAACCTACCAACATTGAATCTTCCAGGGTTGGGTTCTAGCTTGGGAGCCAACACTCCGGGGATCGAACTCACGAGTGGCGGAACGCTCGAGCTTACAGGCGACTTGGTTGGCTCTGCGGGAGGGATATCTTCAGAGGCATCACGCACGGTATTTTCTATCGGTGGTGGCGCGTCTTCCGTGACCCTTAATCTCCACTATGAAGGTGTCAATAAAGTCCTTTGTCGTTATCCCGATGGTGTCCACAACAACTTCTATGTGGGGGCTAACGGAACTTGGAATCTTGTGGATATCCTTGCTGGAGGTCAGTACATTCGATTCGGGGCAACCTCTAATCGCACAGCGACGATTACGATCGATGGTGGAACGGTGTATTTTGCCGTGCCGTTGCGGGATGTAGAGCTTAATGTAGGGAACTACATTGATTTCACATCTGGCGGCGGATCATTCATGTCCAAGTTTGGGTACGATTTCCAAAATATCGATGATATAAATGCTGCCCTTGGGGATAGCTTCCGAAGCTCAACAGGAGAAACGCTTTCAGCCGCGGATAATGGCGATGGTACCTACACCGTCAGTTCTGAGCCGGACACGAACACATATGCCGATTGGCTGATTGGGTATGCAGGTGGAATGGAAAGTCAGACCAACCTGTTGGATGATGCCGAGCCTGATGGATTGAATAATTTGGTTGAATATGCACTTGGCGGTGATCCAACGGTCGATGATGCTGCAACGGTACTTCCTGACAGTTTTACCGATTCTTCCGATGGAACCAACCGGCTTTACCATGTTTACAATCGTCGGGGCGATGCTCTTGATCGTGGTTTGACGTACTCGGTGCTAGAAGACAGCGATCTGGTTTCGGGAAGCTTTGCCACTCTAGTTCCTGACTATGGGGTTTCCCTTGTTGTCGATGGGTTTGAGTCCGTAACTAATCGGATTTATACGGATAATGACGTTACTGCTTTTATGAAGCTTGAGATCGAGATTAACGAATAGATCGAGATTATTCCTTGATATTCTATCGATTTGGGTATGCCTCGAAGCGGGGTACCCGCGACACCAATCCGCACCCATCACATCTGGCGGACGGCTAATCTCTGCACTGTGAAAAAACACATCATGACCCTCAGGAAAACAACGTCGCTCACCTCGTTGCTCTCGTTC
>CBDVCB010000114.1:0-6885 GCA_965372395.1 uncultured bacterium | reverse complement strand
CTACTTGTTTTTGCTAAAAAGCAGATCCACCTCGGCCATGATTGCATCCACGCTCATCAACTGCGCAAGCTTCATCAGCAATTGCTTTTTATCGAACATGCCGCGCACATAATACGGGATATGGGTGCGGAACTGAATGCACGCCGCATCTTCAGGTGAATACCGATAGGGACCTTTTGAGCCCGTCTGTTTCAGTTCATTCAGTTCCACCAGCCGCCGCAAATGCTCCGCCATCATGTCGCGCCGCTCGGCCGCAGGCCGCCTAAAGGCGGGACTACATGCCTTTACTTCCTCGAAGATCCAAGGATTTCCGATGGCGGCGCGGCCAATCATGACGCCATCGACGCGGGTGGCTTCAACCATGCGGGTGGCGTCTTCGGGGGTATTGATCCCTCCGTTTCCAATCACGGGAATTTTTAGGGACTGCTTCATTTCGCCGAGTGCATCCCAGTCAGGATCGCCGCCGTGGAAGTTTTTGGCCAGCCGCGCGTGGACGGCGATCATGTCCGCCCCGCTCTCTTCAACGGCCTTGGCGATTTCGAGATGGCCGGGCGTGTTGTTGTTGAAGCCGATGCGGGTTTTGACGGTGACCGGAAGCGAAACCGCCTTCTTTACTTGTTGGATGATCTCGCCCAGCAGCGAGAGGTCTTTCATCAACGCCGCACCGGCACCGCGCGACACCACTTTTTTGACGGGACAGCCGCAGTTGATGTCGACCCAGTCGAAGAGGCCTGTCTGCTCGACATATTTCGCGGCCTCGGCCATCGCCTGCGGATCGCGCCCGAAAATATGCCCCGCGATTGGATGTTCGCCTTTGGAGGTTTCCAAGACCTGAAAAGTTTTCTCGGAATCGCGGCGGATGCCCTCGGCGCTGGTCAGCTCCGAATAAACCGCGCCCGCGCCGTGTTCGAGGCAGATCGTCCGCATCGCGGCATCGGTGTAGCCGGCCATGGGCGCAAGCACCACCGGAAAATCGATTTCCACCGTTCCGAATTTTAGGGGGTTCAATTGCATGGATTGACTGAATTTATAATGGGCATCCGGGAAACAAACCATTTTAATGGTTCTGAATTTTAAGTGGAGTCGAACTATGCCCGGTTTTATTATTGTTGTGATCTGCATCGTGGGAGCCATTGTTTGGGGCCTTTATGCCGGCAAGAAGCGACGGGAGGAGATGGGCGAGCTAGCAGCGACGCTGGGTCTGCAATTTTCCGGCGAACGGAATTACCAGATAGCCGATCGCTACGCCTTCCTCGACAAGCTGCGACAAGGGTCGAACCGCTACGCCTACAACATCATTACCGGCGACTATCAAGGCCATGGGGTTGCCGCGTTCGACTACCACTATGAAACCCATTCGACCGACTCGAAGGGGCGGCGGCAAACCCACCACCACCATTTTTCCTTCTTTATCCTGACGCTGGACAAGTATTTCCCCGAACTGACGATTGCGAAGGAGAGCTTCTTCTCCAAGATTGCGCAGGCGGTCGGGTTCGATGATATCGACTTTGAGTCGCATGAGTTTTCGAAAAAGTTTGTCGTGCGATCGAAGGATAAGAAGTTTGCCTACGACTTTTGCAACGCGCAGATGATCGACTACCTGCTTGGTCATCCCAACATTAACATCGAGGTCGACCAAAACTCGCTCGCGCTCGGATTCGGCTCCAAGCTAAAGGTCGAGCAGATCGAAGCCCCCCTGAACCAGCTCATCAAAATCCGCTCGCTCATGCCGGACTACCTATTTTCATGACAATCATTCTGTCCATAATTATTTTGTAATATAAAGCAGCGGTGCGGAACGGTTTTGACAAAACAATTATGGACAGAATAATTTTTCGGAGGGGTTATTAAATGGAACTGATACTAATCGCTGTGGTTGTGTTGCTCCCGGTGGTGTTTGTGATTGCGACGTACAACACGCTGGTGGCGCTGCGAAACCATATTTCCGAGGCGTGGAGCAATATCGACACGGAACTAAAGCGGCGCTACGAACTGATCCCGAACCTGGTGGCGACGGTAAAGGGCTATGCCTCGCACGAACGCGAAACGCTGGAGCGGGTCGTCGAACTGCGCAAGCAGTGCATGGTCGACCACGGCAGCGTCAGCCATCAGGAAGGAACCGAAAAGCAACTCGTCGGCGCGATGCAGAAACTGCTGGCGGTGGCGGAGGCCTACCCCGATCTGAAGGCCGATAAAAACTACCTCGAACTGCAGAAGGAACTGGTCAACACCGAAGACCGCATCCAGGCGGCGCGACGTTTCTACAACGGCAACGTGCGCGACTATAAAAACAAGTGCGAGACGTTCCCCAGCAACCTTGTTGCAGGAATGTTCGGCTTCAAGCCTCGCGATTTTTTCAACGTCGATCCCGCTGTGCGCGAAGCACCGCTGGTGAAACTTGAAACCTGAAATGGGAGATAAAATGAAGAGCCCGCCGAAAGCCTATGAAAACATTCCGTTCCTGAATAGCGATGCCTGCCGCCCGGTACGGCTTCAACTTGAATATCTCCATCCCGAGATAACGATGGAGGAAGAAGGCGTTAAATCCACCATCGTGCTTTTTGGCAGTGCGCGGATTCCTTCGCCCGAGATTGCAGCAGACTGTGCGAATGAAAAACTGGCAGGGCTTGTTCCGTATTACGAAGAGGCGCGCAAGCTCGCGCAGATCGTCAGCACCACCTGCCAAACCAACCATGAATGCGAATATGTGATCATCACCGGCGGCGGGGGAGGCATCATGGAGGCTGGCAACCGGGGCGCGCAGGAGATGGATTGCAAATCGATCTCGCTCAACATCACCCTGCCGCACGAACAGGAGCCCAACCCCTACGTCACCCCGGAGCTCACCTTCGAGTTCCGCTATTTCCACATGCGCAAAATGAACTTTCTGTCGCGCGCCAAGGCGGTCTGCATCTTTCCCGGCGGCTTCGGCACGTTCGACGAACTCTTCGAAGCGCTCACCCTGATCCAGACCGGAAAGATCGACCCGGTGCCAGTGATCCTCTTCGGCACCGAGCACTGGAAACGGCTTGTCGACTGGGACTACCTTGCGGAGTGCGGGCTCATCGGCCCAAAGGATCTCGGCCTGCTGACCTTCTGCGACACCGCCGAAGACGCATGGAAGGCAATTACCGACTACTATGCGTAGGTTGCGCAGGGAACCTACTTCACGAACATGCGCAGCACCCGGTTGAGCGGAGCGATTCCCAACGCCTGGAAGTCCGCCACATCGGCTTTTCGCACCAGCCGCAACAGGCGCACAAGCAGCAGGAAGACCAACAGGTAGGCCGCCCCGATGGCGAACAGCAGCCCGAGGTTGATCCAATCGGGCGCGAAGCGTTCGAAGATCCGGAGTTTCCCGGCCAGCCCATGGAAGGCCGCGCCTTCGAACGCCAGCACGGCGACCAGCCGAAGAACGAAGCCCCCCGGAAAGTAGATGCCCCCGAGGATGCGGCGAACCACCATGAGCCGCGGAACGATAGTGAGAAGGAACGTGCCCAGCACGGCGCATACCCCACCCCACCCACCCCAGCGCAGGTGCACGATCAAGAGCCAGTCGAGGAACAGGTTCACGGCAATCTGAAGACCCATCATCGGCAGCATGTTGTGCACCTTTTCCTTGGCCTTGAGCGCCATGGAAAGAGGCATGGAGAACAGGGGCAAAACCAAGACAATGCAAAAGGCCGAGGCGAATTCACCGGCCTGGTCCATCGCGCCTTTATAGATGATGTGATAGGCCGCCGGAGCAAAAAACGCTCCCAGTATGGCAAGGGGCAGGGAAACCATGGCCAACAGTTTATAGAACGAAACGATCAGTCGTCCGAGGCAGTTTTCGTCCTTCACGTAGGCCTCGGCGAAGGCGGCGGTAAAGAGCGACAGCAGGGCCAGCGGAATGAAGGTGACAATAGTGAACGGCAGGGTATAGCCCAAGTCGTACATCCCCGCCACGGTCATCCCGCCGACCGCCGCAAGGAAGAACACCTCGGAATACTTGAACATGGCCATGCGGAGAATCGCGCTCAGCATGGCCGTACCCGAAAACTTCAGCGCACGGCGCTTGCCGATCCCGTACGGAAGCGTTCGCCACGGCAGCCCGCGCACATGGCGGACAAGTAGTGCCGCACCCAGCGTGTAGACCATGCCGATGGAGAACATCTGCACAAGGAACACCGTGGAAACCTCGGGATTGGCGGCCAGCCAAACCGCGAGCACCACAAGCCACACCCCGCCTTGGCTGATGGAAAGCAGGGCCACGATGCGCGTCTTGAAAACGGAGGTGAAAACCGTCGCGACAAACTCCTTGAACAGCAACAGGCCCACCAGCCCGCACGCGAGCATCAGGTAGAAACGGAAATGCACAACGTGCTCCGCGTTGAACAGATGCTGCAACGGCTCCGCCAGGTTGAACAGCGCCACCGTGACTACGCACGTGGCTATTAGCTGCAACGCGGCGGATTTCCAAAGCAGGTGAATCAACCCGCGGCGGTTGCGGTGGCTGGCCAGTTCGGGAATGTAGCGCATCAGCGCCGATCCCAGGCCTAGGCCGCAAACCACCAGCAGGTAGGCGGCGATGTTGCTCATCAGGCTGAACACGCCAAACTTTTCCGCGCCTAGCCCGTTGACGGTGAGCACGCTTATGCCGAAATAGACAAAGAAAAGAACCAGCTTCCCGAGCACCATCCACGGAACCCCGCTGACGGCCTCGCGCGAAAAGAACCCCCCTCCCCCCTTGTGCAGCTCATGGTTGTGGGATGGGTCGATCATGGTTTGGGGAGTGCCGGCCTATCGCCCGCGCGCGCGCTCAATGCGGCGGACAATCGACGGATGGCTATGCATCAGGAATTCGATCCACGCCGCCGGTTCCTTGTTGGAGAGGTTTTGGTCGGCCAGCTTCTCGAAAGCCGAAACCAGCGCATCCGGCGAATCCATCTTTTCGATGGCGTAGGCATCGGCGGCAAACTCGCGGCGGCGGGAGTGCATGTTGGCAAAGGGCATCGAAACGAGCGAAAAGACAAACAGGCTGAAAATAAACAGCGGCGCGGTTCCAATGTCATAGATGCCCGCAAATCCAAGCACCCCGGAAAGCTGGGTGAGGCAGAGGTGGGAAATATAAAACCCGATGAGCGCGAGTATGGATCCGGTGAACATCAGGCGCACGATGTCGCGGTTTTTATAGTGGCCCACCTCGTGTGCCAGGATGGCCAGGATTTCCTCCTGCGAGTAGCCGGAAAGCAGCGTATCGCCCAGAATGATCCGCCGGGTGCGGCCGATGCCGGTAAACGCGGCGTTGGCCGTGTTGGTCTTGGCTTCCAACCCCCATTTGAAAACGCCGACCACCTTGATGCCCGCCTCCTCCATCATCGCGCGCACCGCCTGGGTGAGATCGCCCTCTTCGAGAGGTTCGAACTTGTGGAACAGCGGCATGATCACCACCGGCATGAGCGTCGAAAGCACGATGTTGAACAGGATGTAGAAAAGCGTGGCAAACAACCACCACCAGTTCGGCATCCAGCGCAACAGGGCGTAGATCACCGAAAAGAGGACGGTAGCCAATGCGAGGTCGATCAGCAACGACTTGACGAAATCGGAAAACCATTCGCCGAAGGTTTCGTTCGAAAGTTCATAGTGGTGTTCCAGCACATGGCCACTGTAGTAGGAAAGCGGGAACATGCAGGCCGCAAACCCAAAAACGGCGATCGCCGTATAAGCCGCGTTCGTCACATACCAAAGGCTCTCGCCAAAGCGGGCGGCCAAGCCGTTGGCCAAGGTGGCGGAGGCACCCGTGAACTGAAACACCGCCAGCAAGGCGGCCACCAGCAGGATCTGGACGACGAACAATCGGTTGTGGATGGCGTCGTATTCCTTCGCCAAGACCTCTCGTTCGGTTGCTTTGGAATCGTCCATGGCTTAAAGCTCGCTTGAGTAGCCCACCAGCGTTAGCAGGCGGTCCAACTCGTCGTTGTCGTGAAAACCGATTTCGAGCGACCCCTTCACCTTGCGGCCATTGGTCAGTGTCCTTGACGGCGTGATGCGCACGCTGGTGCCGAAATACTGGTGCAGCTCGTCGGAAAGGGTATGCAGATAGTCGCCCGGCAGATCCGGTTTTTCCGCGCGCGGCTTCTTCGGTGGCTGGCTGAGCTTCTTGACGATTTTTTCCAGCGCCCTGACGGATAGCCCCTCCTTGATGCTGCGCTTGGCGAGCAGCTCCTTTTCCTTGTCGCTATCCAGCGCCAGCAGCACCTTGGCATGGCCGACAGAGAGCAATCCCTCGGCCACATGCTTGCGGATGCGATCGGACAGTTCCAGCAACCGCAATGCATTGGCGACCGACGCGCGAGCCTTGCCCACCTGCTTGGCCACCTGCTCTTGCGTGAGGTTGAATTTTTTCTGGAGCACCGCATAGCCCTCCGCCTCTTCGATGGGGTTGAGGTCTTCGCGTTGCAGGTTTTCGATCAGCGCAATTTCCAGCGCTTTTTCGTCACTGGCTTCGACGACGATGATTGGAACCTTTTTCAGCAACGCGGCCTGCGCGGCGCGCAGGCGGCGCTCCCCGGCAATCAGCTCGAACTTGCTGCCGACCTCGCGGACGAGCAGCGGTTGGAGCACGCCGTGCACCTTAACGGAATCCACCAGTTCGGAGAGGGCTTCCGCATCGAAGGTATTGCGCGGCTGCCATGGGCTGGCCACCACCTTGCTGACGGGCACCTTGCGCACGCCCGCTTCCGTCGCGGGTGCCGCAACCTTCTTCGTTGTGGCCTTCTTTTTGGCCGTTGTTCCGTCCTTGATCAGCGCGTCCAGCCCGCGCCCCAAACCGATATGTTTTCCAGCCATGGTTGCTCCTGTTCCCTTAAATTCCAAAGACCCGCATTTTCCATCCAAACCACG
>CBDVCB010000113.1:0-6945 GCA_965372395.1 uncultured bacterium | reverse complement strand
AATGAACACGAATGAACACGAATTCAAGATCCCCCCGAAATGCAATCCGAAATATTTTCGCGTACTTCGTGGTTCCATTCTCCTCTGTTTCGCTGCGGCTAGCGTTCATGCCGATCCGTTCGGCACGAACCTGACGCTGCAGGCCGCCCTTGACTACGGCACAGAAAACAATCCCCGGCTCCAAGCCGCCTTCAACCAGTGGAAGGGCACGGAGGAAAACATTGCCGTACAAAAAGGGTTGCCCGACCCAACCCTCTCCTACGGCTACTATTTCGAGTCCGTCGAAACCAAGACCGGCCCCCAGAACCAGCGATTCGGGCTCAACCAGAAAATCCCCGGCTTTGGAAAACTTTCCATGAAAAAGGCGATTGCCGCCGACCTCGCCGCCGCCAGCGGCGCACGCTACCAGCGCGAAAAACTCAATCTCGGAGTGACGATCACCCAGGCCTATGCAGAGCTCCACTACCTCAGGCGCAGCACCGAAATCACCGAAGACCGCATCCGCCTGATCCAGAATCTCGAAGAGGTCGCCCGCACCCGCTACAAGGCCGGCGCCCCCATGGCCGCCATCCTGCAAGCCCAGGTGGAGCTGGGCCGTCTCGAAGACCGCCTCTCCTCCCTCGCCCATCTGCGTGCGCCGCAAACCGCCCGCCTCAACGCCGCGCTCAACCGCCCGGCGGAGGCCCTGCTCCCTTGGCCCGCCGACCTCCCCTACCAACCCGTTGAAACCGATGCCGCCGCCCTTCAGACCAAAGCCCGCCGCGCCAGCCCCGAGCTAGCGGAGCTCGGCCACCGGATCGCACAGGGCGACCACCAGATCAAACTGGCCCAGCGCGAACGCCTCCCCGACTTTGCCATCGGCGTACAATACATCGACACGGGCGATTCCGCCACACCCATCGCCGACAGTGGAAACAATCCCGTCATTGGAACCGTCGGCATCACCCTGCCCATCTGGTTCGGTAAAAACCGGGCCAAGATCGAATCCGCCGCCTACCGGAAAACCGCCGCGCAGCTCACGCTTGAAAACCGCACGCAGACCCTCGATGCCGACATTCGCCAAGCCCTTTTCCAACTCAACGATGCCGACCGCAAGATCAATCTCTACAAGGAAAGCCTCATCCCCAAGGCCGAGCAATCGCTCGAAGTCAACCGCAAGGGCTACGAAGCTGGAAACATGGAGTTCATCAATCTCATCGACGCCGAGCGCATGCTGCTCGAATTCGAACTCGCCCACGAACGCGCCCGCGCCGACCACCTCGTCGCCCGCGCCAAACTCAGCGAGCTCACCGGCATCGATTTCCTAACCGGAGAAACCCATGAAACGCATTAAGCCCATCCTATTCATCTTCGTCGCCCTGATTGCGGGGTTCCTCCTGCGCGGATTTTTCACCCCCGCACCCCCGCACCCTCTCACCCTCTCACAAAAAACCGCGCCCGCGGTTTACACCTGTTCCATGCACCCGCAGATCCAACTTCCAAAGCCCGGAAAATGCCCCATCTGCGCGATGGATCTCATCCCGCTCGAAATCGGCGACGACGCGGGCGGCGAGCGCGAAATCCGCGTCAGCGCCTATGCCGCCAAACTGATGGAGCTGGAAACCGCCGAAGTGGCCCGGCACTTCGCCGAGGCCGAAATCCGCATGGTCGGCAAGGTGGACTACGATGAAACGCGCGTCTCAACCATCTCCGCATGGATACCCGGCCGCATCGACCGCCTGTTTGTCGACTACACCGGCGTTCCCGTCCAGAAGGGCGACCACCTCGCCGAACTCTACAGCCCCGAACTGCTCACCGCGCAGGAAGAGCTGATCCAGTCCATCCAGACGCTGGAAAAACTAAAGAACAGCAATAGCACCTACCTGCTTGAAACCGCCGGGAAAACCATCGTCGCCGCCCGCGAAAAACTACGCCTCTGGGGCTTCACCGCCGGGCAGGTCGCGGAAATCGAAAAGCGAGGAACGCCGGGCGACCACATGACCATCTATTCCACCAGCACCGGCATCGTGATCCATAAGAATGCACAGGAAGGCATGTATGTAAAAACCGGAACGCGCATCTACACCATCGCCGATCTTTCCACGGTTTGGATCCAGCTCGATGCCTACGAAAGCGACTTGAACTGGCTCCGCTACGGCGGAACGGTCGAGTTCTCCACCGAGGCCCATCCCGGAAAAACCTTCGGGGGCACCATCTCCTTCATCGATCCCGTCATCAACCCCGCCACCCGCACGGCCAAGGTGCGCGTGATTGTCGAAAATGAAAACGGCCAGCTCAAGCCCGGCATGTTTGTCCGCGCCGTCGCCCACCCGAAAGTGGCCGCCAATGGGCGGGTCATGGATTCCGGTCTCGCCGGCAAATGGATCAGTCCGATGCACCCGGAAGTGGTCAAAGACGGCCCCGGCAGCTGCGATGTCTGCGGCATGCCGCTGGTCACCGCCGAGTCGCTCGGCTATGTCGCCGAAACCGAAGCCAACGCGCCGCTGCTCATTCCCGTTACGGCCGCCCTGAAAACCGGCAAGCGCGCCGTCGTCTACGTCGAACTCCCCGACACGGAGAAACCCAGCTACGAGGGCCGCGAGGTTCGGCTGGGCCAACGCCTCGGCCATTTCTACGTGGTCGAAGCGGGCCTTGAAGAAGGCGAGCGCGTCGTCACCCGCGGCGCCTTCAAGCTCGACGCCGAACTGCAAATCCGCGCCAAGCCCAGCATGATGTCGATGCCCAGCGAAACCCCCGCCGCCGAAAACGCCGAACCCAAACCCCAAACCCTCTGCCCCATCATGGGCGGCGAAATCAACAAAGAGGTCTTCACCGACTACAACGGCATGCGCATCTACTTTTGCTGCGGGGGGTGTGACGGAACCTTCATGGAAGATCCCGAAAAATACCTGAAGCAGATGAAAGACGATGGCATCGAACTGAAAAAGGTGGAACATCCATGAGTATAAATCAAACACCGGAGCAGCAATCCCTCGTCGGACGGCTGATCCGCTTCTGCCTTGAAAACCGACTGGTCGTTTCGCTTTTCACCGCGGCCGTGATCTTTGCGGGAATCCTCGTGGCCCCGTTCGACTGGAAGGTCGGCGAATTGCAGCGCTACCCTGTGCCGGTCGATGCCATTCCCGACATTGGCGAAAACCAGCAGATCGTTTTCACCGAATGGATGGGCCGCTCGCCGCAGGATGTCGAAGACCAGATCGGCTATCCGCTGACCGTCCAGCTGCTCGGCGTCCCCGGTGTCAAGACGATCCGCAGCTACTCCATGTTCGGGTTTTCCTCGATCTACATCATCTTCAACGAGGAGGTTGAATTCTACTGGTCGCGCACCCGCATCCTCGAAAAACTAAACAGCCTCCCCGCCGGCACCCTGCCGAACGGCGTGAAGCCCAGCCTCGGCCCCGATGCCACCGCGCTCGGCCAAGTCTATTGGTACACCCTCGAAGGCCTCGACCCCGACGGAAACCCCACCGGCGGATGGGATCCCGACGAACTGCGCACCACCCAGGACTGGTATGCCCGCTACTCGCTGCTCTCCGCCGAAGGCGTGGCCGAGGTCGCCTCGGTCGGCGGCTATGTGAAGGAATACCAGGTCGATGTCGACCCCGACGCCATGCGCGCCTACGGCGTGGGCATCGACGAGGTCTACAAAGCCGTACAGGGTGCCAACATTGATGTTGGCGCCAAGAGCATCGAAGTCAACCGGGTGGAATACTTTATCCGCGGCATCGGCTTCATCAAGACCGTCGGCGACATTGAAAAAAGCGTCATCAAGGTCGGCTCCGACAACATCCCTGTGCTCGTCGAGCACGTCGCCAGCGTCACCCTCGGCCCCGCCACCCGGCGCGGGGCGCTCGACAAGGGCGGCGCGCCCGCCGTCGGCGGCGTGGTGGTGGCCCGCTACGGCGAAAACCCGCTCGCCGTCATCAAAAGCGTCAAGGCCAAGATCGCGGAAACCCACGAAGCGCTGCCCTCCAAGGCCATCTTCGACCACGCCCGAACCGATCGCGAAACCATCGAGGGCTTTGCCCTGAACCTGGGCTTCGATGCCTATGCGGCCGACGGCGCCCCCAGCCAGGAAAAATGGAAGGAATACCTGCGCGGCACCGATCGTTCCGAATGGCCCGAATGGGTGACGCTCAGCAAGGTGACCGTCGTCCCCTTCTACGACCGCACCGGACTCATCTACGAAACCCTCGGCACCCTCAACGAGTCCATTGCCGAGGAGATCCTCGTCACGATCATCGTCGTGCTCGTGATGGTGATGCACCTGCGCAGCGGCTTCATCATCAGCGCCATGTTGCCACTGGCCGTCCTGCTGTGCTTCATCGCCATGAAGTTCTTCAACGTGCAAGCCAACATCGTCGCGCTCTCCGGCATCGTCATCGCCATCGGAACCATCGTCGATATGGGTATCGTCATCTGCGAAAACATTCTCCGGCACCTCGACCTGGCCGAACCCGGCGAGTCTAAGCTCGATATCGTACACCGTGCGGCTTCCGAGGTCGGCAGCGCGGTGGTCACCGCCGTATTGACGACCGTGGTCAGCTTCCTGCCGGTCTTCACCATGATCGGCGCGGAAGGCAAGCTCTTCAAACCGCTCGCCTTCACCAAAAGCTTTGCGCTGATCGCGTCGATCATCATTGCGCTAACGATCCTGCCCGTGCTGGCCTATACCTTCTTCAACCCAAAGAAGAAACGGGAGATGCCCGAAAAACCCCTGCGCAAAGCGATTTCCACCGTAAGGTCATTCCTTCCAATCAGCCTCGCCATCCTGCTCGTCGGCTTGGTATTGACCTCCTCGTGGGAGCCGCTCGGCCCCGAAAAGGGCATGCTCCTAAACTTTATCTTTGTCGCCCTGCTGATCGGCGGGTTGCTGGCCTTCTTCAAGCTCTTCCAGCATTTCTACGTGCCGATCCTCCGCTGGTGCCTGGAGCACAAAATGCTCTTTCTCTCCTTCCCGCTCGCGCTCATCCTCATCGGCGGCATGGCTTGGCAGGGTTTCCTGGCGATGTTCGGCTGGCTTCCCGAACCGGTTCTAAAAAGTCCGCCCGCCCAGAAGATCGCGCACATCTTCCCCGGCCTCGGCAAGGAGTTCATGCCCGCGCTCGACGAAGGCTCGTTCCTCTATATGCCCACCACCATGACGCATGCCTCCATCGGCGAAGCGCTCGATATTATCCAAAAGCAGGACATGGCCATCCAGTCCATCCCCGAAATCGACTCCGTCGTCGGCAAGCTCGGCCGCGCCGAAACCCCGCTCGACCCCGCCCCGGTCTCGATGATCGAAACCGTCATCAACTATAAATCCGAATACCGCACCGACGAAAACGGAAAGAAAATTCGCCAATGGCGCGACCACATTCACTCGCCCGACGATATCTGGAAGGAAATCACCCAAGCCGCCAAGATTCCCGGCACCACCTCGGCACCCAAGCTCCAACCCATCGCCGCCCGCATCGTCATGCTGCAAAGCGGCATGCGCGCGCCCATGGGCGTGAAGGTCAAGGGCCCCGATCTGCAAACGATCGAAGACGTTGGCCTGCAGATCGAGAAATACCTGAAAGAGGTTCCCGCCGTGGAGGCCTCCGCCGTGATCGCCGACCGCATCGTCGGCAAACCCTACCTTGAAATCGTGCCCGACCGCGAATCGCTCGCCCGCTACGGCATCCCGATCCGCAAGTTCCAGGACGTGGTCGAGATCGCCATTGGTGGCCGCCAGGTGACCGGCACGGTCGAAGGCCGCGAGCGCTATCCCGTCCGCGTCCGCTACAGCCGCGAGCTTCGCGACAACATCGAGGCGCTCGACAAGATCCTCGTGCCCGGCAAGGGCGGACAGCAGATCCCCATCACCGAGCTCGCCGAAATCAAATACGTGCGCGGCCCGCAGGTCATCAAAAGCGAAGACACCTTCCTCGTCGGCTACGTCGTCTTCGACAAGAAACCGGACTTTGCCGAGGTGGACGTGGTGGAGCAATGCCAGGCCTATCTGCAATCCAAGATCGATAGCGGCGAGTTCATCCTGCCGCGCGGCGTGAGCTACCGCTTTGCCGGCAACTATGAAAACCAGCTCCGCGCCACCAAGACCCTCTCCATGGTAATGCCACTCGCGCTCTTCGCCATCTTCATGATCATCTACTTCGAGTTTAAATCCGTCCCCACCACGCTGCTCGTCTTCTCCGGCATCTTTGTGGCCTGGAGCGGCGGGTTCCTCATGCTCTGGCTCTATGGCCAGCCGTGGTTCCTCGACTTCAGCGTCTTCGGGGTCGATATGCGGAACCTCTTCCAGGTCCACACCATCAATCTGAGCGTGGCCGTCTGGGTCGGATTCCTGGCCCTCTTCGGCATTGCCACCGACGACGGCGTCATTATTTCGACGTACATCTCCCAGATCATGCGCGAGCACAAGCCCACCACCGTGCAGGAGGTCCGCGAGGCTATCGTCCTTGCCGGATCGCGCCGGGTGCGCCCCGCCCTCATGACCGTGGCCACCACCATCCTCGCGCTCATCCCCGTGCTCACCTCCACTGGACGCGGCAGCGACGTCATGGTTCCGATGGCCATCCCCTCGTTCGGCGGCATGACCGTCGTCATCATCACCATCTTCGTCGTCCCCGTCCTCTATTCCACTATCCAAGAGGCAAAAGTAAAAAAAGAAGAAACCCGCAATGCGAAACCCAAACCGTCACGACGCCGATCAAAGGGCTGACCTACACGAAACATGTATGCCCAGCCTGCAAGAACGTTGAAACCGACGCAACGAAAACCTCGGCAGCCCTGACCGCCTACACCGGTTTGGATGTCGAAACGGCTGGCGTCAGGAGCGTAAATTAGACCTGCCCCCCCCCCCTTTCGGGGGAAAAATGAAACCGAAATGCTATATAGTATATGATATAAAACGGCCTAAAAAAGCCCTAATTTGGGGGTAAATATATAGTATACCATATA
>CBDVCB010000112.1:0-6985 GCA_965372395.1 uncultured bacterium | reverse complement strand
GGTCACCCCCCTGAAATTAGTCGTTTTCGGGGATGAACAGCGAAAGACGGGTTAGATCGGCCCGGCGGGTAAGCAGGTAGACGGTCAGGTCGTCGGGGGATTTGGGGTCTGCTTTTTTTCGTCGGTGGCCTGCATGAGCAGGGCGGCTCGACGGGCGTGAATCTTGCGGATTTTCTGCTTGGCACGGCTCTTTTTCTTTGTCATCTCGTAGTTGATCTTTGTTTATTCGAACCGAACTTGTGCCATCTTTTCGGATGGGGTTCGAGATCCAACCACGATTTTTTTTATGCCCATGTCACCCAAGTCAGGCGACGGGAGGGGTGGTGTCCTGCGGTTTTTGAGTAAACTCACGACCTTTGAGGTCAAGTAGTAAGACTGTGGGTAGATTGGTAGGCTGTAAATCAAACTGTCCGAAATCGGGGCAAGTAAGAACAGAATAATTGGGTGGCAAAATAATTCCGCCTAAATCCCTTCTGTTTTGGTTGCGGTTTTGCCGCGCTATGTCCTTTGCACTACCATCCGTCATTTTCTTGTTTTTCTGGCAAGGTTTCTTCTGAAACCCTCTATTCAACAGCAACTTAAGCTGGGGCTGTTTTTGACAAAACCTCTTCCGTATTCGCGCTCATTGGCGTTTATTCGCGGTTAGAATTCTTGGTTGCGGCTTTTCCGCGCTAAGTTCCTTCGCGGCCAATCCTCAATATCTACCTGCCGAATCTATAATCGAGTAGGACAAGGCTGAGTGATCAAGCTCGGCCTTGTTCCTCTCACAGAACCGTGCGTACGGACCTCGTACACGGCTCCTGTTTACTTTTATCCCCGCCTTAGCGGGGAAAGCGTTCCGGTCTCCACTTGATCGGCTTGAAACAGTCCGTTCTCGTTGAACCAGCGGTTGGGCATCGCCTTGTGAGCGAGCTGACAGGAGGCATTGCGCCATGAGGCCTTTTTGATCCGCTTAAAACTTTATAACCCAGTTGCCTGAGCCGTCGGTTGAGCTTTTGCGGCTTCTTCCATAGCTTCATTTGGATGGCGCGGAGCCTGCGTCTTATCCAACTCATCAGATTCCGCAACACCGTCTTGCAGTTCGCGATTCTAAAGTAGTTCACGAATCCGCGCAGGACGGGATTGAGGTCGCGTATCACTTTGGCAAGGTTCACGGGCGTGTTTCGCCGTGTGATGGCTTTGAGTTTGGCCTTGAGCCGGTCGATCTTCTTTTCCTGTATTTTCGTATAGGTCAACCATCCACTTCCTATCGCTTCCTTCCCACCCCGCCGTTACCAGCGACGCAGTTGCGATTCGGATTAACTTCCCCTCGGACGGGGCGTTGACGCCGTCTTTCAGACATCTGGGTTTGTCGGCTTTGCCGGACAAACAAAAAAACCGCCCCGGGTTGGAGGGCGGTTTTCGGATAATCGAACGGTTCCGATTAACGCGCGTAGAATTCGACCACGGACGAGATTTCGCAGACGACCGGAACCTCTTCCCGGGTGGGAAGGCGGTTGAGTTCTGCGGTTAGTTCCTTGTCGTTCGCGGTGATGTACTCGGGCGTCTTGGCAACCTGCTGCGCGAGCACGAAGCTGTCGAGTTCCTTGGACTTTTCGCGGACGGTGATCTTGTCGCCAACGCGCACCTGATAGGAAGGAATGTTTACTTTCTTTCCGTTGATACGGAAGTGGGCGTGGCTGACCATCTGGCGGGCCTGGTAGATCGAACGGCAAAGACCCGCGCGAAGTACCACGACGTCAAAACGACTTTCAAGCATTTGTATCATTACTTCACCGGTATTGCCCGGCTTTCGCGCAGCTTTCGCGAAGACGCCGCGAAGCTGTTTTTCGCTCATGTTGTACTGGTGGCGCAGACGCTGCTTTTCCATCAGCTGGCGGCCGTAGTCGGACTGCTTTCCGCGACGGCGGCTAGGGCCGTGCTGTCCCGGCGGATTCGGGCGGCGTTCCAGAAATTTTTCGGATTTCGGGGAAAGGGCCACGCCCAAACGGCGCGCCTTCTTGATTTTTGGTCCAGTATATTTCATTTTTCTCCTTTTCTGTTCCCGTTTGCATCCTTCTGAATTAAGCCGGTTCTACCGGCCGCCCATTTGCATTGTTCGAGCCTGGGCGCTCGCCCCGCACCGTGCGGTATTTGTTCTTTTGGCGATGATCCTTCCGTCGGGATTCCGTTTTACGGGAAACAAGCGGGCATTTATATAGAATCGCCCCAGCGAGTCAACCCCGTTTGGCCGTAAAGATTTGCGGTTATTTCAGGAGCCTTGGGTCGAACTCGAAGGGTTCGGGCGCCCCCATCTTCAGCTTTCCGAAATTCTGGTGCTTCGGATTGATCAAATAGTTGCTTTCGCCTGGAATAAGAACACTGGGAACCGCCAGGATCACAGACAGGGTTGCGGCCACCCATGCATCGCCCATGCGCTGCGTCGAATAGGAGGGAGGTGTTTCACGCCAGTTTCTAGGGAGTAACCGCAAGTCAAGGTTCCGAACAAGCCGCGTCTCGAAACGAACGGGGATGCACAGGTATTCATCCATCAAATAATCGTCGTCCATATGCACCATGATTTCGAGTGCGGCCAGCGCCTTCGATTCGGCGGCATATGCCATGGACGTTCCAATTGAATTCCAGCGGCCTCCGAAGAGCCGCCCCCCCTCGCCTGAAAACGCGTCGGCCACGTAGTGCGGTTTGACGATGCGCCAAGCCGTTGGCATCAGGAAAAGACCCCGTACTCAATCCGACCGAGAAGGTTGAACACCTCTTGGCAACCCAATTCGGTATCCGCATAATCAAGCGGAGGCTTGCCTCCAAAATACGAGCGAGGTGCCTTCAGCCAGCGCAGGGCGCGCTCCTTGTTCCCCAACACCTCAATCGCACGCGCCAGCAAGCGCGAAACCCGTGCCATCCGCTCGGACTGGTCGGCAGTCAACCGGCCATCTTGTATTTTTCGGATAAGCGTCCGCTCCGCCACCCCGGCAATCCGCGCCAGCTCCTTGCGACTGATCTCCAACTCCCGGCCGAGAGCATCGACGATGCCCGCCGGCAACCCTTCCTTCAACTCGGCCACCTGCCCCAGCACATGGTCGGACTTGAAGCCAACTATCTTAAGTTCCGGTTTCTTGTGACTGGGAACGCTCAATGAAACCTCGTATTTCAGTGCGGCTTCCTTCACGGAAACCGCCTCGACTTTCCACGTATATTCGGCTTTCTGGATCTTTTTCACAGCACCACCTCTCTATGTCATATGGCATTATTCATATTGCCATATGGCAGTCAACCCTTTTTGGTGGCTTTTCTTCGCGCTGGAATGCTTGATTTTAGAGACTGACCGAATAAAATCGGACGTTCATTTTAGCAAAGGGGAAAAATCCATGGCAACGAACAAGACGATTGAAGGCAACATGCTCATCGCCCAGAGCGGCGGCCCGACGGCGGTGATCAACCAGAGCCTGGTTGGCGCGGTATTGGAAGCAAAGAAGCACGCGGAAATAAAAAACATCTACGGTGCGCTCCACGGCATCCAGGGCATTCTCGACGAAACCCTGATCGACCTGAAAAAAGAAACGAAGGCCACGCTCGAAACAGTAGCCAACACGCCCTCCTCCGCACTCGGCTCCGTGCGGCACAAGCCGACCCCGGCCGACTGCACCGCGATTTTCCGAGTCCTCGAAAAATACAACATCCGCTACTTCTTCTACATTGGCGGCAACGACTCCGCCGAAACCACGCACATCATCAACGAAGAAGCCAAGAAGGCGAAATACCAGCTCCGCTGCTTCCACATCTGCAAAACCATCGACAACGACCTGCGCCAAAACGACCACACCCCCGGCTTTGGCTCGGCCGGCAAATTCGTGGCCCAGGCCTTCTTGGGCGACGACCTCGATAACCGCGCGCTCGGAGGCGTGAAGATCAACATCGTCATGGGGCGCCACGCCGGCTTCCTCACCGCGGCCGCCGCCCTCGCCCGCACCGACGAAAACGACGGTCCGCACCTCGTCTATCTCCCCGAACGCCCGTTCGCCATGGGTCGCTTCATCAAGGACGTCAAAGCCGTGCATAAAAAACTGGGTCGTTGCGTGATTGCCGTCTCCGAAGGCATCTCCGACGCCAAGGGCAAGCCCATCGTCCTGAAGGCCTCCGCCTCCAAGGAAGTCGATGCGCACGGCAACGTGCAACTCAGTGGAACCGGCGCACTCGGCGACATCCTCGCGCAGGAAATCAAAACCAAAACCGCCATCACCCGCGTGCGTGCCGACACCTTCGGCTACCTCCAGCGCTCCTTCGCCGGATGCGTATCCGAGACCGATGCCAAGGAAGCCTTCGGCGTCGGTGCCACCGCCGTCAAAGAAGCGATTAGCGGAAACAAGGACGGCAGCATCGCCATCAAACGCAAGCCGGGAAAAAAGTATGCGGTCGAATTCAAGCGCGTCCCGCTCAAAAGCGTCGCCAAGGAGACCCAGCACATGCCCGACAAGTTTATCAATGCCGATGGCAACCACGTCACACAGGCTTTCATCGACTACGCCGCACCCATCATCGGAAAACTCCCGAAGGCTGGAAAGTTCAAGCGCGTGCCCGTCAAGAAGGTTGGTTAATCGATCAACCGTGGTTCCCCGCCAAGAAAGCGCGGCGTTTTTGCCGCGCTTTCCTAATGCTCCACCGGAATGGAGTCGATGGAAACCGTTGCGCGGCGGTCGAGGAGATCGATGCTTTTCCAGCGGCTGGAACGGAAGCGCAGGATGAAACCGATCCCCAAAATAATGATGTAGAGCAACGTCCACGCCCAACTGGCATAAACGCCCGCCTTGAACACAAATACAATGACCAGCTGGCCGAGCACAAGAAAACCCCAGGCAACGGCCGACTGGAAATACATCACGAAATGGGTGTCGCCCGCGCCCTTGAGCGCGCCGGATATAACGATGGCCGAAGCGTCGGCGGTTCCCCAGATGGCCAGCATGACTAGTAAAACGCGCACCATGGGCAAGAGTTCCCCCAAGGGAACGCTTCCGTGCGCATTCCCTTCAAAAACATGGGTGTAGGCGGCGGGAAACAGCAGGAAGGTACTCCCAATGAATGCCGTATAGCCGATGCCAATCTTTAGTGCAAGCCAGCCCATTCGGCCGGCATAATCCGGCTGGTTCCGTCCGAGATACTGCCCCACTAAAATCGAAGCGGCCATGCCCAGTCCAACCATCGGCATGAACGCAAGCAGATTGACGCTCAGAGCAATATTGCTGGCCACGTGCGCCACAGGGCCCATCCGGCCAACAAGCATCACAAAAATGGTAAACGCCGCCACATCTAGGAACCAGTGAAGGCCGGACGGCAGGCCGAAGCGGATCATGCGCAAGAACAGCCAGCGATTGAACCGCAAGTTATGGACGGTTTTAAACTCGATGTTGACGGGCTTGGAAAAGTAGAGAAGCGCAAAGATCAGCGGGCTTGTCCACGAACCGATCACGGTCGCCCACCCCGCCCCGGCGATACCCATCTCAGGGAAGCCCCACTTACCGAAAATCAACAGATAGTTAAGCAAAACATTCAGGCTGTTTGCGATAATGTTGCAGCTTAAAACAACAAATGTTTTTCCCCTCCCCGAAAAAAAGCTACTGAGGGCGGAGCTCAAAACCATCCCGCCGCCACCCCATATCAGTATTTTAAAATATTCTTCCTCCAGAGCAAGCACCTCTGCGCCATGGCCACTAACCCGCAGGAACCACAGCCCAACTGGAACAAGCGCCATGATCAACGGAATCGAGAGCAGTGAAAAGAAGATGCCTTGCGCGGTGGCGCGGGCGCAACCCTCTTTATCGCCCGCTCCCCAGAACTGGGCCACAAACGTGTTGGCAAACCCGGCCAGTGCCATAAAGCCGCAGACGAGCGTAAAGAACAAAATGCCGGACGGTAGCGAAGCACGAAAAGCCTCCTCGCTATACCACGAAAGGAAGAGCCGGTCGCAAAAATTCAGAACCGCAAACGTGCCCGAACTGATAATCAACGGCCAGGCAATCTGCATCAACTCCCGCCAACCGCCGAACGGCCGGGACTCTGTTTCCACGGTTTCCATAGGGCGCGCAATCTACGCGGAAAAGCGCACGAGAAAAAGAAAAAGCGTTCTGCAACGCTGGGTTGCGCCTTCTTCCAGATAGGCGGTCTCTACACCAAGGGCTGGGTTTTATACCTGTATGTTTTGGCAAATGGTATGACATGGGCAAGATGCCTATGCTACAAACACTCAATGGAAACCGATCCTTCAGACATGAACCCGAAGCAACCCACACTTGCCTACGCACTGGGGCGCAAGGCTTCTCCGCTCTTTTTCAAGGTGAATTGGATCATGAAATCCCTAACCGGCTCGGAATCCGAAAAGATTGCCGCGGAATTCCAGATGGGCTACCTGCTCGCGCAGGTCTACGAGGAAAAGATTCCCGCCTCCAAAAACAACCGGCTCTCCGAAATCGCCGGAAAACTCGTTTCCAGCCTCCGGAACAAAGAGCGAAAGTTTACGTTCAAATGCGACCGGTCCGGCGTGCCCAACGCCCTCGCCATTCCCGGCGGCTTCGTCTACCTCTCGGAAAACCTGTTCGACCTGTGCGGCGAGGATATCGATGCCATTGCGTTCGTGCTGGCACACGAAATCGCCCATACCATTCACGGCGATGCCAACAAGCGCTTTCTCACCAAGACCGCCATCAACGGACTGCTACGCCTGCGTACGCGCGGCACCAGCCCGCCCATGCAGCAACTGCTCGCCCACTTGGTGCAGCAAGGCTATTCGAGGGAGCAGGAATTCCGAGCGGATCGCTTCGCCGTTGCGCTCACCAAAGCGTCGGGATTTGATCCGGCAGGTGGTTGCCGGCTTTTCGCCGACCTTCGAAACAGCACCGAGGGGGGCATCGCATCCGCGATAGGCGCCTACTTCTCATCTCACCCGCCCATGGATGATCGCATTGAACGCATCAACCGCCGGATACGGGAAATTTGA
>CBDVCB010000111.1:0-7018 GCA_965372395.1 uncultured bacterium | reverse complement strand
CTAGTCCCGACCTAGATTGTCGAGCAGGGAACCCTTGTTTGCCTTTCGGATCTGGCTTGCCTTGTTCTCATATAATCGACGGCTTCCTTTGACGCAGATTATCTTTCCTTTGTCGTCCTCGACAACAACCAGATAGCCCTCATATTTCTTGCCGCGGTTTGTAGAATAGTAGTAGTCGCTATCATACTTGGTGTATTCGACTTTTGATTGGTTTCCGTCGAAGGAGATCTTTTTTTGGTGCTCGAAGGAGAATTCATGCTTGGCCTTGTCGAGAACCCTTATCTCATCCTCGCGGAGGTCTTTTTCAAAAATATAGAGGTACGCACTGAATTTCCTGTTGCAGGGATCACGATTTTTTTTTGTCAGGGTGACATGCCCCTGTATTTTTTCGCGAGTCCGGGTGTAGCCAATCGACTCGCCTATCTTCTTTCTATCATTGTCAATATTGACGTCTATATCGATTTTCGGGGGGATTGCATTGGCCAAAAATATTTGGTCCGCGTTGCTGAGCCCGCTCTGCGGAACTTTGAGCTGTTTTCCGGCTGGGGTCTTTAAGATGACTTTTCCGGCAATGATTTTTACAAATTCGGCCTCGATGGAGTTTCCTTTTTTGTCGGTCCACATGCGCATTTCGGCTCGGGCGACCACTTCGCCAATGGCCAGTATGATCAATATTCCAATAATTAATTTTTTCATATTTTCTTCCCTGTTCCCCATAGCGGTTTATAAATAAAACTTCGATCAGTATATTAATGCAGAGTAAGATTGCAAGAATATAGCGCGGGGAACCCGGACCATTCGTGGTTTTTGCAGTCTTGGGTTTCCGCCTCTTTCATTTGCGAAGGAGAGCCTCTCGGGCGCGCAACTTTTTCAGGTTAACTGTGCAGCACCCGGGCGCCGTGCCATTCGATGCGAAGCTGGCGCAGGACCCAATGGTTTTTCAGCGATGAAATATGGGTTTCAAGCTCTGGAACGACGTCGTGGTCGCTATCCTCCAGAATCAGCATGATGGTGGGACCCGCTCCGCTGAGAAATGCTGCGGATGCCGAGACGGCATCGGCAATGTTGAAAACCTCGTCCCATTCGTCCACCAAGTGCTTGCGGTAGGGTTGATGCATGCGGTCATGGCAGGCGGCCTTCAGGTTCTGGAAACTTCCAGTGACCAGGGAGGAAATCAGCAGTCCGGTGCGGCCGATGTTGAAAACGGCATCCTCGTATGGAACGGTTTTCGGCAGAACCGCCCGGGCTTTTTCTGTCGGTAGGGGGAAGTCGGGGGTCAGGGCAATAAAATGCAGGCCTGTGGCCACTTGAAGGCGGTTGAAATAGACCTGCCCGTTTTCCTGCACGGCAATCACCATGTTGCCCAGCAGCGCCGGGGCGACGTTGTCCGGGTGGCCTTCGATTTCCGTGGCGAGGTTCACTAGATCCTTTTTCCGCAAGGGGCTTCCTGCCAGTTCGTTGGCGGCCATGATTCCGCCAATCACACAGCTGGAGCTGCTTCCTAACCCGCTGCATACCGGGATGTCGACATTGATTTTTAGGTGAAGGCCTTTGGGTGTGTAGCCGATTTTTTCAAAGCACCGGAGCATGGATCGATAGACCAGATTGTCGGAATTCCGGAATTCCGGCGGGCCGCCATCGATCACGAGGCCGCGTTCGGTTTCTTCAACATGAAAGGTGTTGTAAAGCGTCAGGGCGATGCCCAGATTGTCGAATCCGGGGCCCATGTTGGCCGAGGTGGCGGGGACTTTTATCGAAACCATGGTTAGTGTTCTCCTTTGGAGATAGCATTGCGCACATACTTGGCGGCATCGGCCGGATGGCAGAGATCCGAGTGCAAAGGCCGCCACTTTTCAATGCCATCGATTTGATGGGGGATTTTCAATCCGGTTTGATGGCTTAATTCGTGAATCAGTTCAAAATCCGATTTGCCGCCGCAATCACCGAAAAGCGCCTGGAAAACCGTCGATGTGAATTTGAAGGGGCTGGCCGTTGCCGCGATAAGCGCGGGGGTATGGTCTCCGGTTTCCCCCCGGTATTTGCTTAGAACGCGAGATGCGACGGCCGTGTGCGGATCCATGACATATCCGGTTTTTTCGTAGTAGGCGCCGATTTCGCGGCAGCACTCGGTGTCGTCGGCAAACCCTGCGGAAAAATCGTTTTTCAGGGTGGTTTTCAACTCCTGCGGAACTTCATATCTCCGGTTTTCCTTCAGCTCCGCCATCAATCCGGAAATCAATTTTGAATCGTTGCCGCTCAAATGGTAGATGAGGCGTTCAAGGTTGCTCGAAACCAGAATGTCCATCGAGGGGGAGCACGTCCGGTGGAAATCGCGGTTGGCATTGTATGTTCCGGTAGAAAAGAAATCCGTCAAACCGCAGTTTGTATTGGATGCGGCAATGAATTTGTTCACCGGCAGTCCAGCTTCCCGGGCATACCAGGAGGCGAGGATGTTGCCGAAATTACCGGACGGAACAACAATGTTGACCGGGGTGCCGGGCGGAATCGCCCCGCGCTGGACCAATTGTCCGTACGCATGGAAGTAGTAGACCATCTGCGGAACCAGCCGCCCGATATTCATGGAATTTGCCGTGGAGAACGAACCGTTGCATTCCGCCAGATGCGCCTTCATTTTCTTCGACGAAAAAAGATTTTTCACCAAGGTCTGGGCATCGTCGAAATTGCCATCCACTGCGCAGACGGAAATGTTGCCCCCGGTCTGGCAGGTCATCTGTTTTTTCTGAATCGGACTAATCCCCTTGTTGGGATAGAAGACAATGATTTGGGTCTCCGGAACATTGGCGAAACCCGTCAAAGCCGCTGACCCGGTATCGCCGGAAGTGGCCGCCAGGATGATGGTGTTTTTGGAGATCCCCATCAGATGCCGTCCTTCCACCAGCAAATGGGGAAGCAGGGAGAGGGCGAGATCCTTGAAGGCCAATGTCGGGCCGTGGAACAGCTCGATAAAGTGGCGTGTTCCAAAACTCTTTACCGGGGTCAGTTGGGGGTAGTCAAACGTCCCCGAACCATATCCATTGGACACCACCGAATCAATGGCCTCCGAAGTGTAGCCGGGTAGCCAGGGCTTGAGGATCTTTCGGGTCAAGTCGCGGTAGCTCGTTTTATGGATTTGGGCCAGGTCAAGGCCCAGGTTTGGAAACCGCTCCGGCACAAACAATCCACCATCCGGTGCCAGGCCTTGGAAGACCGCTTGCGGGGCATCGACCTTTTGGGTGCCGCCGCGTGTACTAACAAATTGGAATGTATTCATAATATATGATCCAGACAGACCTACCTCCCACTAGCCAGTCGCAGGGCGTTGCGGAAGGGAAGGCCTGCGGCGCGGACTTTCCTTTGGGTGGCCTCGATATCGTATTCCAATCGCCGCAGGGTGACGGTCTGCGCCTCTAGGTCATAGATTGCGTAGGCTGTTTTTGGATTGCGGTCGCGCGGTTGGCCCACGCTGCCGACGTTGATCAGGTATTGTTTCCCCGGACGAATATGCAGGGTTTCATAGAATCCCTTCTCGATGGTCTTTCCTTTAACGAATGCCAACGGAACATGCGTATGGCCAAAGAAGCAGACGGGGTTGAACTGGTTTCGGAAGTTGGCATCGGCCGCTCTGCGCTTGAAGATATAGCTCCATCGGTGCGGGTTGCTCAGCGAACTATGGACCAAGGTGAAGGTTTCGATATCGACAATCAGCGGAAGTTGGCGCAGGTATTTGCGTTCGAAGGGCGAGAGTTGCTTGCGCGTCCAGCGGATGCTTTTCTGCGCCATGGGCGTGAATAGCTCCATCGATTCGTTGCATGCGGCATAATAGTCGTGGTTGCCTTGGACAACGGTGCTCTTGAGACCGCGAACCATCTGCAGGCACGCCTTTGGATCCGCGTTGTAGCCGACCACATCCCCCGTGCAGGCATAATGGGTCGCGCCCTGTTCCTCCGCATCCTTGAGGACGGCCTTGAGCGCCTCCAGATTGGAATGGATATCACCTAAAATTGCATACTTCATCAAAACGAAATTCCAAATCTATCATACTCGCCCGTTGCGGGTATCCAGTTCATTTTCTCCTTGGCGACATAGCGCCCGATCGGTGCACCGTGGATTCTATTGAGGAAGTCGACCAGTTCCTGCTCGACCCCCTCGGCCACCACCTCAACGCTGCCATCCGGCAGGTTGCGGACATAGCCCGTCACCGCGAACGGTTCCGCAATGCGGCAGACCGTGTAGCGGAAGCCGACTCCCTGAACCCGTCCGGAGAAGCGGATCTGCATCCGCTTTGTGGTGCCACCGGAATTCATGCCGCCATTATACCTAAAAAGGATTTCCCCGCAAAGTTCCAATGGGTGGAAATAAAAACCTGTCCGACGGGAAGGGCACAGATGGAATGGTGTCTACGGAGTATGGATTCGAGGCGATGGACGGAAGGAATCGGAATGATCTCTTTGTGGACAAGGGATCCCGCATCAGGAAAAGTCGAGCCAGCATGGTGGGGCAGCGCTCCGCGATCCAAATCCGCCGCAATTCGCACGGGAACGGATCGGTAAACAAGATTTATCAAGAGATGGTCCGGAAAAAAACCACTAGATTTGTTTTGACGAAATCCCGCTTATATGATTTCAAGAAAAGAGGTTTTTCGGGTAGGGAGTGCGATATAGTCTGAAATCAATGCAGAAAAGTCGCATCAGTATTGGGGGCATGACAAACAAAGCGATGGGTGCGCCAAGAAGAAAACCATGGCGCTACTGCCGAACCGCAGTAGCGACATGGGTGAAACGAGGATCCGGATTTCGAGGAACGAGTCCGGGTGGTGTTAACCTATATTTGCCAAAGCACTAGATGGCAGTAGGTTGTTAATTGGAAAACCGGAGATCAGGTATGAAAACCATGAGTAAGGCGAAGGGGAAGTTTCATTTTTTAGCGTTGACGCTAAGTGTAGTTTTTTCGGCAACCATTGGAGGGGCGGAACCTGTAAATGGTCCCAAGGATCCATATATGATCTATGAGGGCAACAACACGGCCATGACCATTCTCTGGCAGAGAGCTGCAACAGAACCGTGTACCATCGAGTGGGGTCTTGATACCAGCTACAGCTCGGGAAGCACGGTGACTGCGGAATACGGCATTGACCACCAGCATAAACATACCATTACCGGGCTGACTCCGGGAACGAAGTATTTTTGGAATGTCGTAGGCATTGGCTCGGGTTCTTTCACGGCGGCGCCAGCGGATTCGGCCACGGCGGTCAAGTTTTTGGCCTATGGCGACACTCGCACGTATCCGGCGGATCAAAATGATGTTCTGGCCCAGATGATCAATACCTACACGGCTGATCCGGCATTCCAGACCCTCTCGCTCCATTCCGCAGACTGGGTCAACAATAATTCCGAATCGGATTGGGCCACTCAGTGGTTTGATCCCGCCTATCCAAATTTGACTGAATTCCGGAAAAATGTGCCGATTAACGGCTGCCGAGGCAACCACGAGGAATCGGGCACTATCTTCTCGAAATACTACCCCTATCCGTATGTCGACGCTTTCTACTGGTCTTTTGACTACGGTCCTGCGCATGTGACAGTGATTGATCAATACGTTGATTATAGTGTTGGGTCGGCACAATACAATTGGCTGGAGAATGATTTGGCCACCAGCACAAAGAAGTGGAAGATCGTTCTCTTCCATGAGCCGGCCTGGTCGGCTGGCGGACATGACAACAACGTCAATACACAGACCCGGATCCAACCCTTGCTCGAGCAATACAATGTCCGCCTGGTGTTCTGCGGCCACAATCATTACTATGCGCGTTGCGATGTCAATGGTGTACAGCACATGACGATAGGCGGCGGTGGCGCACCGCTATATGCACCGGACCCGGATGCGGAAAACCTGGTGATCGCCGAAGCCGTTCACCACTTCGCGGAAATCACCATCGACGGCGACACCATTACCGTGGTGGCTCGTCGGAAAGACGGCTCGGTGATTGATACCTACTCGTTTTCAGACGTGCCTGTTCCTCCGGTTTGGCAGGAAGACCCGGTTCAAATGGCCTCTACGGTTGATATGCCCATCACTCAAACCTTAGCGGGAAAAGCGATCGATCCAAATGCCGATCCGCTGGCATACAGCAAGGTGAGTGGCCCGGCATGGCTGGGCGTGGCAGCCGACGGCACGCTGTCGGGAACGCCTGCTTCCGCCAATCTTGGATTGAATTCGTTTGTGGTCGACGTGACCGATGGAATTAGCGGTGTTGTTCAAGCGACGCTGGAAATCACGGTTAGCGAGTTTGCCATCCCTGTGGCTCAATGGAAGTTCGACGAAGGCGAGGGGACGGTTGCTACCGACAGCACAGGCAACGGGAACGACGGTATAATTAGCGGCGATGCCGTCTGGGCCACCGGAATCGATGGCGGGGCAATCTCCCTCGACGGCATCGACGACAAGGTTGTGAAATCCTTGACACAAAGCACATGGCCGCAGTTTTCAGTGGCCTTGTGGGTCAAGGCCGGTGTGGTGGGTCAAGCCAACTATTCGAGTGTATTCAACAACAATAGTTCCGGTGCCGACTTCCAGATTGACGTTGATGGCGGCAACCCCGGAAACTATCGCTATAAAGGAGGTAGCGAAGGCACTTTCAGCACGGTGACTACCGTTTGGATGCATCTGGCCGTCAGTTGCGACGGAACCAGTACCAAACTATATAAAGATGGTTTGCTGGTTGCCACAGTAGCTAGTGTAGACAACGTGTTCGGCCAGTTGGTTGTGGGCGTAAACCGTAATGCAGGAAATTTCTTCGAGGGTCTGGTTGACGACCTGCTCGTTTATGATGTGGCGCTGAGCGACCAGGAAGTCATGAATCTATATGGAAGCTACCCGCCCGCCGGCAATAATGCGCCGGTCTTTACGGACGATCCGATCAGCAAAGCGAATGCGACGGAAGGCACCGCCTACACCGGTCAGACGCTCGCGGGTTCGGCGACGGATGCAGATGGCGATCCGCTGACGTATGGCAAGGTCA
>CBDVCB010000110.1:0-7116 GCA_965372395.1 uncultured bacterium | reverse complement strand
TGTCGATGGAGATGAATACATCGGACTGCACGCGGATTTTTTCAATCACCGGAACCGTGCGCCGGATCTCTTCCGCGGCAGACACCGGCTCCGCTCCCGGACGCGTCGACTCGCCGCCAATATCGATGATGTCCGCCCCCTGCGCCACCATCTCCAGGGCGCGCCCGACTGCGGCGGACGGGTCGGAAAAGTCGCCGCCATCCGAAAAGGAATCCGGCGTGACATTCAAAATACCCATCACCCGCGTGCGCTCGCCCAGTTTCAGGACGCGGTCGCGGCATGGCCAGTTGTATATTTTGCGATGGATGTTCATAGCGCGATTTGCAGTCCATCCCACGGAACGGTGACGGCATCGCCGAGATGGGCTTGCAGTTCGTGGTGCTCCGAGTTGTGGGTGAGGTGGGTGATGAATGACCGCTTGGCGCCGATGGCTGCGAGCATTTCGGCACTTTCGCCAATGGAAAAGTGGGTGGGGTGCGTTTCCGGGCGGAGGCCGTCGAGAATCATCACATCCATATGATCCAAAAGGTGGAGGGTTTCGGCGGGAATGCCGCTGCAGTCGGGAATATAGCCCAGCCGCTTGCCGTCGCCTTCGATCCGGAAGCCATAGATCGTTTCCTGGCCGTGCCAGACGGGTAGGGGGGTAACGACAACGTCGCCAATGGAGACCGGCTCCATCTGGTCGGTGAACTGCACGCGCGGCACGCCGCCGAAGGAGTGGCTGGTTTTATCGACATAGTCAAACTTGATCCGCATCTGCCGCATGGTTTCCGGCGATCCGTAGACGGGAATGTGCTGTTTTTGCAGGGTGGAAAAGCGGCGGACATCGTCGAATCCGAAAATATGGTCGGCATGCGGATGCGTCAGGAAAACCGCATCGACCCGCGCCACGCCAAACGTCAGCACCTGGTCGCGGAAATCCGGCGGCGTGTCGAATACCAAATGTTGGCCATCGGCCACGACATACAGGCTGCACCGCCGCCGCATGTTTTTCGTTTCAACAGAAGTGCATACGTTGCACGAACACCCAATCATGGGGATCCCGTGCGAGGTGCCGGTGCCTAGGAAGGTGAATTTCATTTTAGTTTTTAGTCCCTTGCCTCTTATTGCTCCGACGGTTAAACGGTGAGAATGTACGGACTTCACTTTAACCACAAAAAAACATAGAACGCAAAATACTAGCGTCCTGCAAAAAATTTGAAATCGAAAAGGGTTCAATCCTTTGATATCAATGCGATCGAAAAGCGAGGGGAAAAGCATCGGCACAAAGACCAAACGACCCCGCTTTTTGCCAACTGGAAGGAGTTGTGCGTGAGGCTGCGAATCAATCAAATAGCGGTGCGGCTGGCCTATGGCGAGGGCGATGTGCTCAAGGCCGTCTGCCGGAAGCTGCGGTGCGGAAAGGAGCAGCTTGAGCGTCTTGAGATTATCCGGCGCTCGCTGGATGCTCGCAAAAAAGACAAGGAACCGCGCTACATCCTTTCGGTTGAAGTCGACTACCGAGGAAACTCGCCGAAACTCCAGCCCGGCCATGTTGAAAAAGCACCGAATCCGGAACCGCCGCTTGTTTTTTCTGGGCATGGCAAAAGGGAACATCCTCCGGTCGTGATCGGAGCCGGGCCGGCCGGGCTTATGGCGGCGCTAACGCTGGCGGAGGCGGGACTTAAGCCATTGTTGGTTGAGCGCGGTGCGGAAACCAGCACCCGCTCGGAGCAGGTCGAGGCCTTCTGGAAAAGCGGAAAGCTCGATGCGGAAAGCAACGTCCTCTACGGCGAAGGCGGGGCAGGGCTCTTTTCCGACGGCAAGCTGACCGCGCGGTCGAAGGATCGCGCCCGCATCCGCCGCTTTTTTGAAACCCTCGTCGCCTGTGGCGCCTCCCCCGATATCCTGATCGATTCCGCGCCGCACATCGGCAGCGACGACCTCGTCCAGATCATCCCGGCCATCCGCAACCGGATCTGGGAGCTGGGCGGTGCGTGCGCATTCAACTCCAAGCTGGAAAACATTCGGGTCGAAGACGGCGTCCTTCGCGGGGTCGTGGTTGCCGGCAAGGAGATCCGCACCGATGCCTGCTTTCTCGCGACGGGCCACAGCGCGCGCGATATCTATTCCATGCTGGCCGGGCATTCGGTGGGGCTCGAAGCCAAGCCCTTCGCAGTCGGTGTGCGGCTCGAAATCCCGCAGCATCGCATCGATGCGGCGCAGTATGGCCGCTGGGCAAAACACCCGAACCTTGGCCGCTCCAGCTTTCGGTTGACCCGCAAAGAAGAGGGGAATGCCCGGCGCTGCTACAGCTTCTGCATGTGCCCCGGCGGGCTGGTTATTTCCTGCGCCTCTTCCGAGGGATTGCTGACGACCAACGGGATGAGCCTCTCCGCGCGCGACAAGCCGTTCGGAAACGCGGCGTTTTTGGTTCCGGTGGATCGAAGCGATTTTACCGCCGTTGGCCGCGAAGCGGAAAACCCGGCTCTTGCAGGAATAGAGTTCCAGAAACAGATGGAACGCGCCGCCTTTGAGGCCGGCGGTTCCGACTATGGATTGCCCGCCGCGCGGCTCGTTGATTTTCTGGAAGGGAAAAGCGGGGAACTTCCCGCCGGCCGTTCCTGCGCCCGCGCGGTTCCGGCGGTGCTGCAAGACATTCTGCCGGATTTTGTTTCCAGCACACTGCAATCGTCCATCCCCAAAATGATGCATGAATTGAATGGGGCAAAGCTGGAAGAGGCCATGCTCTATGCCGCCGAAACCCGCAGCTCCGCCCCCGTCCGGATCCTGCGCGAACCGACCGGCGAATCGGCTACCGTCAAAGGCCTCTATCCCTGCGGCGAAGGGTCGGGCCATGCCGGCGGCATCGTCAGTTCCGCGCTCGACGGAATGAAAGCCTCCGAGCAGTTTATTTTCGCATAGAAAGCTCGCCCGCGACGGCCATTCCCGCACTCGCCATCATCCAGAAAGCGATACAGAATGCTATATCAATCCAGGCAGTGGCGGACAATGGCCTTGTTGCGCGGGAAAATGACGTCGAAGCGGTCGGGCAGGGGGGTTCCGATGTTGATATCGGGCTGGAACGCCACGTTGCGCAGGAGGAGGTATTTCCCGGAATATTCCTGCAGCAGCCCGGCAAACTCAACGACCTTGCCGTCTTCGAGCATTTCGACGATAACCTGCCTGCTGAGATATTTTTCGAGCACCGGCTCATAGGCATTCGGCACCGTTCCAAGCAGCGTATTGCCAATGTCGCCTGCGCGTTTGTCGGCTCCGGCCACCTTGCCCATTTGAGTGCTCTTTTTCACGGTTCCGATAACCATGCCGAGCGATTGCGAAATGGCATCGCGCAAGGTATTGAACACATTCCAAATCCAGCGGCGGAACCGGCGCAGCAAGGAGGGGTTTGCGATGCGCTTGATTTCCTTCTTCCAGCGTTCATGTTCCTTCGTTCCAGCCTTTGGGGGCGGTTGAAGGATCTTTTTGATGCCGTCGACCTCCGGCGTGTAGATCACGTAGCTGGCTTTCCTGTGGCCGGAGTCATCTTTTTCCGGGTTCTCGAAAACGAGCTCCATCGCCTTGGGGTAGGCGATAAAGCGGCCCCAGAGCCATTTGCCCGACTGCATCAGGACCATCACCGGTTCGCGGTTGAAATATTTCAGGCAGCGGTCGCGCTTGCGCCGTGCGGCAATCGCCGTCACCGTCGCCGCCACGAACAACAAAACCATCGGTAGCCAAAAATCGAGCATGCCCATAATCCTTTCGAGTAAACGTCGGGCATACTAGGGTTTTGGGATTTGAGATTCACGACATTTTTTCAGGTTGTGACCATGCCGTGCGACGGCAGGGAAGCGGTGGTGGGCGCAAGAACCCCTATTTAGTTTCGTTCCACATTATTCCATGGGCGGGGTGGAGCGGTGGTGCTTGAAATAGTAGTCGAAGCAGATGCGGCAAAGC
Organism: uncultured bacterium; assembly: GCA_965372395.1. Lineage (GTDB taxonomy): Bacteria > Verrucomicrobiota > Kiritimatiellia > Kiritimatiellales > Pontiellaceae > Pontiella. Next base: position 3,177 of record CBDVCB010000110.1, on the reverse strand, counting down.
GAGTGGCTGACCTTATGCGGCGGGTGCGTGATCCAGTCCGGAACCCAGTCCCACACATCCAGCGTGGTCGCACGCCGGAAGCGGCGGCAGTAGCTGCATTGGGTGATGGTCCCGTTCGCCAAGCGATAGTGTTCTATGACGGGGGGCATCGATACCCGTTCCGTGTCGGCATGCTCCTTTTCCAGCAGCAAGCTGCTCACAACCAGAATGCCTTCAAGGTCATGCAACGGATAGGCCGTTTCGTGGAACACCCGGTAGGTCTCGGGAGTGGAGCACTCGTAGTCGTGTTCCCAAACCTCTTCCCGCGTCAGGAGATCTTGGTAGAGGTTGATATAGAAATCCCGGAACGGCTCGCTCATCGCGTCGGCAATATGGGTTCCCACAGGAAAGCGTTCCGAAATATCCGGTTCGCCGTGGTTGGCTTCCGCAAAGGTGAACCATGCGGGATTCAGATAGGTCAGCGTTAGCTTTTTGGAGAGGGCGAAAATCGTAGCGGGGTCGTCTTCCAAGGTCTGGAAATCGACTCCCTTCAGCTTCTCCGGGAAGTCTGGAAGATAGCGCAACATTGTCTAGTCCTCCTCCTCGGGTTGGATCAGGCCGCGACGTGTTCGCGGTAGTGGCCATCGATCCAGCAGAGCGGAAGCGCCTCCCCGGAAGGGAACGCGAGCTCCGTCTTCAGGAAGTTTTCCGGCCGTTGGACGACCTCGTCCATATGCGCCCGCGCCCGGATGGTGGCCGAATACGGGTTGATTACGTCCTGCAGGTCGATCACCTCGACCAGATCCCCGGATGGCACGTGTTTTAGGAACATAATATACCTCCTCGCTTGTCCCTCCTTTGACCCCTTGCGATCAAAAAGGGTTCAATTGTTATGAATCCATGCGCGGGAGTGGGATCCCCATTCGAAACGCTTCAAGCAGGCCACCGGATTCAGCCCGCTGTAATACCGCAAGCGGTTTTAGGCGGCGTGCTCGTTGCCGGCTTTACGCATCATGAACCATTTCATGGGGAGGCCGAGCGATGCCGTGATCAGTCCGCGCGCGACAAAGAACATGCAGATGACGCCCACGGTGAACGAGGCCACCACCAGCTTGCCGACGCTGCGGAAGCCAAAGCCGTTGATGAAGCCGGCCGCGATGGAGGAGATCAACATGCCGCAGGTGAGCAGCAGGTTGACGGAGGTGTCGTAGACCAGGTTCCCGATCGTGTAGGAGGAGGATTGTGCGCTTGCCGGATCGAGACCCAGCATGCCGGAAACGAGGTTCAGGGTTCCGAGAATACCCGTTAGCAGCAGCATCGTGATCATCACATAGCCGCTACCAAAGCAGAACGCCGCAAACTTGGTCCGTTTCTGGATCGTGCGCGAAAGGAATAGCTTTTTTCCGTGGGTCATGAAGGCGCGCATCACGCCATAGGCCCAGCGCATCTGCTGGCGGAACAGGTCGCCGGGGGTGTAGGGAACCTCGCACTTGACCTGCAGGTCTTCGAGATAGGCAATGCGCTTGCCATGGGTGATCACGCGTAGCGAATAGTCGACATCCTCGGTCAGCGCACCCATGGTCCAGCCGCCGAGCTCGATGAGATCGCTCTTCTTGACCAGCTCGCCGGAACCGCAGAAGACGCAGCTGTTGGTGACGGTCTTGAGGAAGGGGAGGAGTACATTGTGGACGATATTGACGATGCCCGTGCCCATCAGCGTGCTGTGGTTGTCGTGTACGTTGATGATCTTCCAAGCCGCCTGCACACCCGCGAGCGTCGGATCCTTGATCACCGGAACCACCAGCCGCTTCAGGAAATCCTTATTCGGCAGGAAGTCGGAATCGAGGATCAGCAGATAGTCGCCCGTCGACTTCGGAAGCATGACATTGAGGTTGCCGGGCTTGAAGCCGGCGTTGTCGCCGCGGCGGCTGATCTCGATGCGCGGGTTGGCCGCCGCGAACGCGTCGATTTTCACCGAAATTTCCGGTTCGTTGCTATCGTCGCCAATCATGATCTGAAGTTTTTCGACCGGATAGTCGAACGCCAGGCAGCGCTTGGCGCAGTTGAGTGCGGCGAGCTCGTTGTACGTCGGGATCTGGACGGTGACCGTAGGGTAGCGCGACTCGTCCTCGATCATCTCCGGATCGTTCCGAAGCCGGGACAGCGCCAGCGAGAACGCCGTCAAAAAGAAATAGCCGAGCGACAGGACAAACGCCCCCATCAGCGCAACTTCAAACAAGGTCTTGATAATTGTGTGGAACCCCATGCTTCCCCCTCTTCTAAGAATTGGCAAAATTCTTGGTCGATCCATGAATTAACGGCGTTATTTATAGGGATTCTACTCCGAACGCAACCTCCACGCGGGATTATTTTCATGGTGGGCGGAAGCAAAAACAACCCTCGTTCCATGTTTTGAGCCCCCGGAAGTTTATATACTATACGATATAAAACCACCCAAAAACGGGCAAGAACAGGCTAAAATATATAGTATACTATATAAAAAATCACCCTTGGATTCTGGTTTTTCAACCGCTTTTCCCGGAACCATCCTCCGGATTCCGCCTCCGGCTGGCCACGCAACAGGGCGGCCAGGCCTATGCCTTTTGCGAGACAAAGCCGAAGATTTCCTCGGCAAAGTGGCAGGCGACCCGATGGCTTTCGTCGCCGTCGACGAGGCGCAGCGCGGGTGTACGGGCTCTATCACAGTGCCAAGCGAGAACAGCTCAATCAGGCCCGCGCCCATTTCGGACAGGCTCCGCACGAACCCATCACCGAACCGCCCGATGTCCACGAACTGCTCCATCGCATGATGCCGGACTTCACGGGCGACCAGTGTCCGAAATGCCATGCTCGTTTAGTCACCGTTTGCGTCATCCGCCACAACCGATCCCCGCCTCTGGAGGCCGCCGCATGAAAATCCAAATCCTAAAAAAGAACCATGATGCAAGCCGTTACGGGGTCGCTATGCCTGCATGCGGACTTTTTGAAGATCAAACAGCCTCAACCCGAAAAACAACGAGGCTAAAAAAAGAACCAGACGCTCATTCCCGTGCAAAATTTAAATATGCACTCCACAATCCGCTTTTTATGTGCTTGAATGTGCGAGTTAACAGATTAAAGAAAAACCCATAACAGGAATCTCCAAATCGGGTAAGGGGGAGTTTTTAGCTCCCCCTCCCCACACCACCGGACATGCGG
>CBDVCB010000109.1:0-7132 GCA_965372395.1 uncultured bacterium | reverse complement strand
ATTCTGTGAACATTCTCTTTATTTTGGTTCCGGCTCTGCCGGGTTGGGTTGTAGAGAACGTTTACGCGAGCGAAGCGAGTGTGGGACGCGCCCTTCGGGGGCAACGCTTTCCCTTCGGGGTAAGCGTTCACTACACCTCTCGCTACACTATTTCCCGAAGACGTCCACTTCGATGCAGTGGTTCGTTTCGGAGCTGGTGCTATCGTTGGAATAGAACCGAACGAAGCGGGCTTCTACGCCTTTGGCATCGAGCGATTTCCCGTTGTTGGGTTCGATGTATTCTTTTTCTATTTTCGGGTTTCGATAAATCGATCCCACAAGGTACGGCGGATGTGGATGGCGAGCAGGGTGTCGGCCCGGAGCCCGTAGTATTCGGAGAGGAATCCATTCGGGTCGGGTTCGAAGTCGGGCGAAGAAATGATGATGTCGGGTTGCGGTTCGGTCGGAACCGCCGAGGCATCCACCCAGTATCCCGTGTTGGGGAATTCGCGCAGATAGAAGGGCAGGGGCCATGTTTCTTTTGGATCGGCCACGACTTGGATATAGAGTTCCTTCCCCTTGGGGCTGACGGCCTCCAGCTCGCCGATGCGCCGAACCAGATTCTTGAAGTCGGGTGCGGTATGCGCATAGACATACGGGTTGCGGGGATCCGCCGCGTAGCGGAAGACGGTGCGGTGGGCGAGGCGGGTGGTTGCGAAAACGGGAATGAGGAGCAGGGCCAAAAGTAGACGGAGCATCTTGCTCCGTTGGGTCGCATCGAAAAGCGTGGCGACCCCGATCCCCGCCAGCAGAATCCATCCGTGCAGGAACGAGAGGATGCACCACGGGGTTTTGTACGAGAGCATCGAATAGACGAAGGTGAGCAGGAGCGTGTAGAACATGAGGAACCGCGCCAGCCCTAGGTTGCAGTTCGCCGGAATTTTTTTCCAAAGGATGGAAACAACGCCGACAAGCCCCAAGCCGAATACCAGACCTTCGCTCCAGACCGGGCCGCCACCGAAGCGATAACAGGTGAGCATCCTTAGATAAAAATGCCACGGATGCACATGGTCGGTATCGACACCGGCACCGCGGGCAAGGTAGCCCTTGAACGCAAGGATGGATTCCATTGGCCCGTTCAGGTTTGTGAAGAAGGAGGAGAAGAGCACGAAGGCAATGGCAGCGGCGCATCCGACCGCAAGCATAAGGTTTTTTAGCGGCAGGTGGGTTTTCCGAGCCATGATCGCGCAAAGCAGGGCGGAGCCAAACATGGAGGCATAGGCGATGACGGCGGTTTCCTTGGTGGCGAACATGAGCCCGAGCGACAGACCGCAGACGACCGCCCAGCTACGCGATCCGCTATGCCATGAGTGCCAGCCTGCGGCGAGGGCGAGGAACGTGAAGAAGACGAGCGACAGCTCCTGGATGTAGAAGCGGCTGTAGTAGGCCATGGCCGGGGAGATGGCCGTCAACAGCGCGGCGGCCAGCACCGCGACGCAACCGATGCCGCTACGGAGCAGGGGGGTGCAGAGGATCAGCAGCAGGCCGAAGAGAACCGGCAGGATGCGATAGGTGGTCTCGTTGGTTTCGGCAAAGGTTTCCGCGCTAGTCAGCCAGGCGATGGGGAGGGTGAGGAAATAAAGCGTTGGGCCGTGGTGGTCGTCGGCATCGTATGTATAGGATCCTTCTTCCAGCAGCATCCCGAAACGATAGGCCTGGTTCGCCTCGTCGTGGTGCAGCGGCCGGTCCGCCAGCTTGGGCAGGCGCAATGCCGCTCCGGCAACGAGGGCCAGTAGAAACAAAATGGACATCCATTTATTCATGGGAGGAGGATAGTTGATTTGCAATCATTGGAAACGAAAAAACTGAATCAGGCTCTCCAATCCATGGAATAGCGAGGCAAGTCATTGGCTCGCCCAGCGTTCTTGTTCAAGCCAGTAGCCGCACTCTAGAGTATGGGCGAGTTCTTCGCGGAATTTAAAGTGGGGTTGCGATTTCAGCAGTTGCCTGCCACGCTGGAGTTGGATCAGGTCGAGCGGTTTAAGGTCGGCCTTGTGGCGCTGGAGGTCTTCGATGCCGCAGCGGAACAGGGAGGTTTCGATGTAGCGATCCAGCAGGGTGGCGATCATGAAACCGTCGGGATCGGTATCGCCCCAATGGCGGCAGGTCGCCCCGGCTTCGTGCAGTAGTTGGAGCAGGCGGCAAACCGCGGCATTGGGATAGCCGCCGGTATAGAGAAGGATGGCGTTTGGCCGTTCGTTGACCAGCTCGTGGAATGGGGCGGCGTTTTCGGAGGTAATGACGGTGTCGCAATCGATACGGACGGCGTCGATGCATTCGATGTTGTAGCTATTCAAGGTGACAGGCTCTCCGGCATCGAAGCGTTCGGCGATCCAGTTTTCCTCTTTTCCGTTGCGAACCAGGCCAACCGCTCCGAAGAGGGTGGCGAGGGTGGTGGCCGGGTTGTCGATCACGTTGAATTGCTGGAGCGCGATGTCGCGGTATTCGGGCGAGTCGTCGCTCCCCAGCGCCTGACTGAGGAGGCCTCCGAGTATTTTGCGGGGTGTTCCTCCTCGTAGGATTTTGCTGTCGTTGAAGAATTGGGAGCCGAGTTTCGACAGCGTGATCGGAACGGAGCTGCCAAGAAGGAAGGATGAGGTTTCCAGTAGAGGGCGCAGCAACTGCTCCGATTCGGGGTTTTGGCGAAGCAACCGGTCGATCTCCGGCGCGTGCCGGAGCCATTCGTGCGCCCACTCCAGTTTCGGGAACGAGAGGCGCAACCGCTGGAGCGCCACCTTCGGATCGGCTTCCGCGGGTTTGGCCACGCGCTTGATGTCCAGATGTGACGCGAGGGAGGAAAGGAGTTCGTCGTTCCAGAGTTCAGCGGGGATATGGACCTTGGTTTTTCCGTTCGTGTATTTGACGCGTCCGCCGAAAACGCGATCGAGCGCCATTCGGATGCCTGGTTCTTTTGGTTCCGCCCCCAGCATCATTTGCTTGGGGAGCGCAGTGCCTTTCGCCCACTTGGCGGCGATCGGCTTGAGATAGATCGCCAGACCGGGGGTCTCGTTTAGAATGCGCGTCCAATGATCCATCGGTTCTCCTTAAAGCTCCTCGCCGAAGCCCAGGGGTTTCGGTTCGTTGGCTTCGGGGTTGAGCAAGTCCTGCTGGATGCCGGCCTTGGGGTTGGCGTATTGGAAGTCGTAGAGGTGGATGTTGTAGTCGGTATCCTTGATGACGAAGAGCGAGGTGGAGAATGGGATCTCCTTCTTTACGCCATCCTGGTCGGGCGAGGCGACGAAGAGCTGGAGGTTGAGATCGGACGCGAAGGCGAGCAGCTGGTCGCGCCGCTGGGTGTCGATGCCATAGAAGGCTTCGTCGAACAGTAGCAGCGGCAGCTTGACCGACGGCACATCGTAGAGGAAATGGGCGATGGTGAGGACGAGCAGGTAGTTTGGCACCGCCTGCTCTCCCCCGGAACCGATGCTCTTGGTTTTTCGATCCATCACAATACCGCCGGTCGAGCCGGTTTTGACCTGCAACTCGAAGTGGAACCAGTTGCGGTAGTCGAGCAGTTCGGGCATGTCGCCGGGTTCGGTGTTGAGGATGGCGTCCTGGTGGTCTTCGATGAAGGTTCTCAGCTCCAGCGCGGGATCGGTGGGCGATAGTTCGCTATAGTTCCGGATCAGGTTGAAGAGTCGCTTGTATTGGTCGAGCGGCTTGGCGTGGAAGGCGTAGCGGTTGTTGCCGAATTCGCGATCCTTGAGCAGGCGGTTGATCTTGCGGCTCATATCCATCAGGCGGCTGACGCGGTCGCGCAGGGCGGTGAGCAAGTCCTGCATGATAAACTGCTCGAACAGACGCCGTGTTTCCTCGGTAATGATTTCCTGCTGCTCGCGGTAGTTCCTGTCCAGATCCTCCAGTACCTGTGCGGCGGTCATGCTGCGCCGGTCGATCAGCGTATTGGCTTCCTTGTCGTAGACAAATGCATAGGCCATGCCCTCGGGGCCGGCGGCCTTTTCGCGCAGCAGCACTTCTTTTTCGAGCGACTCGTCGCGGAGTGTTTTCAGTTCGGCCTCCGTCTGGCTGGCTTCGGCGAAGGCGGTGGTGTTGACCAAGGTGGCGACAAGCGTCGATGGATCTTCAAATTCGCCGAGGCCGCGCAGCGCGGCCTCGGCTTCCTTTTGCTGCGCCAGATCATTCTGGATGGAGAGCACCAAGCCCTCCACGAATTTTCCGGCTTGGGAAATCTCGCGCTTGAGCGATCCGGTTTCCTGTAGATTCGCACGTTGCTCCTTTTCGGTGCGGCGCAGCTTTTTCTTCATGGCGCCGATGCGTTTCTCCAGATCGTGCAATCCGGCGCTTTCGATGCGCAGGCGGACATCCTCCAGCTTTTCGTGGGCGCGTGCGTGATCTTCTTCGGCAAACATGCACTGCTCTTGCAGTGTATTTTCCTTCGTCGCCGTCAGCAACCTCTCCTGCTCGGCACCGGCGGTTTCCTGCGCCGCGTTGCGCAGTTCGTGGAAATCGAGCGCGGCCTTGAGTTCCTGCAGAGCCTCCATGTGGCCTTTGGTTTTATTCTGGGCGGAGAGCGTTTTCCTTTGCTCGGAAGCGAGGTTTTGCAATTCCTTTTCCATCGCCTTGATTTCCTGCTCCAGCTGTTTGCGGCGGGCCTCCGCACCGATCAGCCGGACGGGGTTGCCGCGTACCTTTTGTTGCCGCGCACGGAAACGCAGTGTTTCGAAGTCGGAGATTTTTTCCGTAACGGGGCCGGAGGCCGCGCACATTTCGCGATGCAGGGCGATCAGAGCGAAGGGATCGGATTCCGCGGGGTCGAACCAATGCCGTATCCAGTCGGCCAGCTTGTCGTTGGCATCGGGTTCCACCACGGCGATGGTTTGCTCCGGGAACTGGGTGAAGAGCAGGCGGCGCACCGCGTTTTCCTCGGCGGGCGTGGTGAGCCAGGTGCCGAGAATGTCTTCGCCGATCAGTTGCTCCAGCACGGAGAGTTCCTTGCGCGAAATGCCGGAGTTGGGTTCGAGCCCTGTGTAGAGCGGTTGGGCGTTGTACATCTTTTCGGCCAGTTGCTGTCTGGCCGCCGAGAAGCCTTCGATATGCGGCTCCGACTCGCCCTGTTTCCGCTTTTCCTCCAGCCGTGTTTCCAGCGTTTGAATATCGCCCGCGAGGTGGTCGAGTTGATGTTGCTGGATCTGTTTTTCCCGCTCCGCGTCGCGGAGCAGGCCGTCGGCTTCCTCGCGGACGGCATGCTCGTTCAGGGCGGTCAGCATTTGTTCGGGGTGTTCCGTCGAGGCGGCGGTATCGAGTGCGTTGAGGACGGGCTGTGCCGAAACCGGCAGGCCGTCCGCTGCGCGGTGGACGGTGGTGAAGCGCTGTCGGATTTCCTTCACCAGCAGTTTGCGCTGCTTGCCGAGCTGGCGATCCTGCTCGGCCAGTTGGCGGCGGATGGTTTCCCAGTCGTGTTCCAACTGCTGGAGTTGCTGTGCCGCACCCTTGACGCTACGCTCCAGTTCCTGCTCGCGGGCAACAAGTCCTTCCTGATCCTTGTTCTGGAATTCGTGGATGCGCTGCCGCAGCTCGTCGAGCGTTAGCTCGGTTTTCTCGATGGTAGCATCCAATTCTTGGAGACGGTTCTTCTCGGCCTCCGTACGTTCGGAGGTGTCGGCATGCTGCGCCCAGAGCTTCTTCAGTTGCAAGGTATGGGTCAGCCAGCGCAGCGCGGCTTGGCGGGCGCGTAGGGAGTCGACGTTGTCGCGCAGGGCGTTGAGTTCGGAGAGGAAGGCCAGCCGACCTTCCATGTTTTCCAAGTCCTGTCGGCTGTTGTCGAGGGTCTTGAGGTGGCCGATTACTCTTTCGAACACCTCTGGGTCGGGCTCCTGAAGCAGCTCGCGGAAAAGCTGGTGATAGTCCGCCGTGCGCGAGACAATCTCGCGGTAGGCTTTGCCGGTGGAGAGGAACTTGCAGACCTCGGCATAGGTGGCCTCGTCGCCAAAAAGGCGCGCGGCGAGGTCGCGGCAATAGCTGTTGATCTGGCCGTAGAAGCCTTTGCCGTCCAACGCGGCTTTCATTTCGCGCTGGTTGCGCGGGCGCTCGCCCTCCATCTCTTCAATGAGGAACGGGATCTCGTCGAGCGTGCCGGAACGAATGATGCCCCAGCGCTGGATCGACTCGTCCATGCTGGAGCAGGAGAACCCCATGGCGAGAACCATCGGCTTCCCGCGCGTGTCGACGAGTTCGATGGCGGCATAGCTCACGCCGCCGCTGGGATTGAGCGCGCCTGGGCCGGTGTTGTAGCGCATCACAATGCCCTGCACGCGGCGACCGCTATCCTTGCGGCTGCCCGCCACGCGTGCGGCCGAGTTGAACTCCATCGACTTTCCGGCGGTCAGCACATAGTGAACCGCGTCGAGCACGGTGGTTTTTCCCGAGCCGTTGTCGCCCAAAAGAAAGAGGTGCCCGCCGTTTTCGATGGTTATGGTTTCGTTGGTAAAGTTGTGGAAATTGATCATCCGGATCTTGCGGACGCGGAAGCTGTGGTTATTCGGGGGCATGGCTAGGATTCCTCCTTTTCTTCCGCAACGAAGCTCCCCGAAGAATCGGGGTCAGAAGAGGAAGCATCGTCTACGTTTTGCTCTTCAAGGGGACGGGAGAGGCGGGTGACGCTGTAGTGGTAGAGGGCGGGCAGGGCTTCGTAGATCGTATCTTCCTCGCCGATCAGTTCATCCTTTGGCGGGACGATCTTTTTGAGGAAGCGGTGCTTTTCGAGTTGCGGCATGATCGGGCGGACGATTTTGGCGCGGACGGTTTCCTCGGTGTAGTCCGGTTTGTTCTGCGGATAGAGCTCGTGGAAGCGCTGCACCATGTAGAGCAGCAGTTCGCCAAAGCGGAAGCGCAGGTTTTCGTGGTCGTCGACCGTGATGGATTCCACCTCCAGCTTATGCTCGAAAAATTCCAGCAGCAGCATGAAAGCGATGCATTCGTCGCGCTTTGAAAAGTTAAACAGCTCGCGGTTGGCCGGGGTGATGGCCTCGTTATGCCAACGGGGCTTGTAGACGCGTGCGCATTTGGAATCGATGATCAGCTCCCAGCCAAAGTGATCGGCGAAGAAGCGCGCGAACTCATGCTTGTAGCGGCT
>CBDVCB010000108.1:0-7158 GCA_965372395.1 uncultured bacterium | reverse complement strand
TGCGGACGGCTTCACTGACTTCCATCCGTGCCTGAACATCAGCCGCGTTCCGCCCCTTGGTTTTGAGCAAGTTATAGGCGGTCTCGCAGTTTTCCATAAAGCTGTTCAACGTCGCCTGCGGGCTCGACGTGTCCGCCGGCAGCAAAGGATGTTCCGGCTCGTCTCCAAAGACAGGAAGCGAAACCAGCAAAAGCAAGGCTAAGAAAAAACGTCTCATAATCCATCCTCCAAAAGATTGCTGGGAGCATAGCTGGAATCCGAACGGATTGAAACAGGGATTCCGTGTGCGTTCGGATCTGTCGATGTCGTAGACGATGTTGATCTGTCGTTCCTCCAGAATGGCTTCGCGCCAGCTTCGTTTCCTGCGCAAAGTATACCGCACAAGCGTAACGAAGCGGGTCGTATTGCCTACGATCAAACCTCGATCAAATGCGCCTTCTTTTTACGGAGGGCGGCATCGAATATCTCGTTGAGATCCGCCGCCTCCTTGGGGGTGAGAAGCTTCTTCTTGTTGCACTGGGAGGAAACAAAATTAAACAGCATCGCATCGTTACTCAGGTTGACATCCGATCCGAACGCAGATTTGTACTCCACATGCCAGCCGGGAAACACGAGACAGGATTCCATCGGCAACGGATTCTTTGGCGTGAAGTGCCGCAGCGAAGCCTTGTTGCTGTCGTTGATCAACTGGAGCAGCAACTTTTGGACAGATTTCCGGTTCCGCCTCGCCTGTTCCAGTTCTTGTACCGACTTCCGACCATCGGAAAAAACCAGCTCTCCATTCTGCATCCGGATTTTGGTTTCCCCCTTCCGGGGTTTGGCTCGCGCTTTGGCCTCGAATACCATCACGCCCACCTCGCCGATCAAAACATGGTCGATGTTAAACTTGCCCCTCACCTTGTCGAAAACAATATCGTGATAAACCGAACATCCACACGCACGGGTACGCTCCAGCTCCTGCCCAACGACGACCTCGCCCAAGTATCCCAAACGGATTGTTCGAACCTCCTCCAGCAACTTCCTTCCTCGAAAAATCAACCAGAGCAACCACGCGCCGAGAAAGAAAACGGCCAGAACAATATGCTGAATATTTGATTTAAAGAGGGATCCCATTGAGAGGAGAACCAGCAAAACGAATGGGCCGAAAACAACCCCTCCCGCCAACGAGTCGATCTTGTCATCCAGTTGCTCCTTTAACGAGGCTCCCGGCGCATTGAGGGGTGCCTTCAAAAAAGGCGGGCGTTTACCCTTCTTTTCCAATAAAAGTCTACGGAATAAATTCATATCGCCTTCCCATGTTGGTCCTTACGCGCTGTTTCAGCAGCTGTTGTCCCGCTCCAATTCTTCGGCAATGGATTCCAGCTGTTCTTTGAGCTCCTCCTTGGACGGAAGATACAACTGATATTTCGAGGCGAAGATGTTTGCGTCCTTCGGGAGAGTCAATTCGACCAATGCATCGTTTTTCCGGTGGCAAAGCACCATGCCGATGGTGGGCTGCTCGTCGGTGGTTTTCACATGGCGGTCGAAATGGTTGACATACATCTGCATTTGACCGAGATCCTTGTGGGTGAGCTTATCGCGTTTGAGATCAATCAGGACATAGCAACGCAGTAGGCGGTTGTAGAAAACCAGATCGACGTAGAAGTGGTCGTTGTCGAAGGTGAAGCGCTTTTGCCGCGCCTCGAAGAGAAAGCCCTTGCCCAATTCCAGCAGGAACTGCTCCAGCTTATCGATGATGGCCTCTTCCAGTTCCTCCTCGGAATAGGCAGGCCGTTCCTCCAACTCCAAAAACTCCAGTACCAACGGGTTTTTGATTAGGTCGGCGGCCTTTCCCAGAACCAGCCCCTCTTTGGCCAGTTGGCTGACCTCCTCCTTGTTGCGGCTCAGTGCAAGCCGTTCAAAAAGGGAACTCCCAATCTGCCGTTCCAGTTCACGCACACTCCAGCTATTGGCCGCCGCCTCGATTTCGTAGAAACGGCGTTCTTCCGGGTTGTCGATCGTCAGGAGGCTGACATAGTGCGACCAGCTTAACTCGAATTTCCGAAGCAATTCCGGAACCGTCGATGAAATCCGAGACAGTGTCTGCGAAATCTCAGTACTCGCCTCGGGGTTCAATACAATCGGAATTTTGAATTTCGCAGACACTGTCTGCGAAATCTCCAAATGGGTCTGATAAAATTTTCGGAATTGCTCCAATGAGCGCTCGGAAAAGCCGCGCCCCAGGTTTTCGGTTAATACACTCGAAAGCTTTTTTAAGATAGAACGGCCATATTCCGCCCGATCCGCACCGTTCTGTTGATATTCCACGAGATACCAGCCAAACAGCCAGTTGCGCACGACCAGCTCGATATTTATCGAACGAGCGGCGCGCAAACGCATGGTTTGATGTGTTTCGCGACAAAGCTCAACCAGCGAATTAAAATCAAAAACCTCATCCATGGCTCTCTCCTATCCTTCTGTATGCCTAACAACCAATATCTTCACCCTGCCTCGTTCCATCTTTGCGTTCTCTGTGTAGACAATGCTTCCAGCTTCGTTGCGCACACCAAACACGCCGTTCCACCGCAACGAAGCTGGAAGCATCGTCTACATTCCGACACTAAAGCCTGTATCGGTTATTTCCACCTTTGGGATGTTCATGCTGGCGTCTCTCCACTCAGCTATATATTTCCTGTTGAAAGCATCAATTTCTCCAGGGCGATACTCGTTCAAGATTTTCCGATACAGCATAAATGTGTAGCTAAACGCCATTTGAAACACCTCATCAAGGGACTCAACTGTTCGGATATGATCGAATATAACTTGTCCCAAAGCCTCATCAAAATGCCACTGATGATCCATGCTTAAGCCATGAACGGTATTAGAATAATGTGAATACAATAGTTTATACATGCCCTCTTCACCCACACCAATATTCTTATCGACTTCAACCGCCATGGTTCTGAGGTCTGATACACCAAAAGGGACATACCAATCCCTATCCTTTCCTGACTTGCTGACCTTTTCATTAAAAAGCTCGTTCACTTCCCGTAGTTCTGGGGTTTGTAGTTTTGCATCTTCTTCTTCAATAAATTCTCGAAGTTGCTCTTGCGTCAGTGGTGGCTCAAGCCCTTCGGTTAACTCCCCTTTCATGTGTTGCATATTCGCCTTTTGCTCTCGGGTACCATCGAGATAGCAGCGATACCAATACCTTTGTCTTCGGATCTCCCAAACACGATAGGCCGTCCCACGTCGCTGGTAATCCTTCATGAAAATCCATTTCAAGTAGAGATTGATTTCCATTAGTGAGCGCATGTGTGGCTGACAGGCCAACGTTGAACCTTCCTTTGCCAAAATGTGAATGGCATCAAGGCTTGTCACTGCATGTTTTAGAAAAGAGAGAATAACAACTACTTCGGGAATATCTTTTTCTGAGCTCTCAAAGCACCGAACAATAAGATTGGTTCCATAGTTGACCAGCTGTTCCAACAAAAGAAGTTGCTCTGCAAATGTTTCCGCGATTTGCTGCCGGAAAAGGGTTCGGTCGAGTAGTCCTGTATGTGGATCTTCAGGCATGTTTTATCCCGCAGAGTACCGCCCATCATCCATCTGCCGGGCTTGGCCGAGGGCGGCTAGGGTTTCGAGGAGGTCGGCGACGCGGTCGGTGCGGGCGCGGGTGAAGGTGCGGGCGAGTTCTTCGGCGGTGACGGGGCTAGGCGCGGCAGCGAGCGCGGTGCGGAGTTCGCGTACTTGGTCGGGCAGGGTTTTTGGCCATGCGGGTTTCTTTGCGGCGGCTCCCCGGTCTTGGCCCGGGGCTACAGGTGTAGACCCGATCCGAGATCGGGTTTCGGTGGAGGAGAATTCAGTTTGCGTTGCGATACTTTCCGGACATTGGAACTCGGGACGCAGCCAGCGGATGTTGCCTTGCGCTTCTTCGGCGGCGCGGGTGGTGTTGAGCGCGACGAGCCGTTCGAGGATTTCGGCATCGGGAAGATCGACCGGCCAGCCGTAGGCTTGGGCGACGGCGGCGTCGAGTTCGTCGTGCAGCTGCATCAGCACCGACACCAGTCCCTGTTCGTGGATCGTCTTTTCCTTGGCGGTCAGCATTTCGCCGGAGCGGAGTTTGGCAAGCACGTTATACATGCCCGTCATCGTCAGCCCTGGATGCTGTTCCTGCTGGCGCTTGCGGTGGGCATCGAGCTGTTCGCCCAGCGACCGGATACGCGCCGCCTGCTCCTCCGTCGCTTCCGGGAATGGGAACGCTTCGAAACAACGGGTTTTGACATAAACAGAATCGTTTCCGACTCCAAGATTCCCACCTGAAGCCATTGCCCAGCAAACATGAATTCGGCTACTGAGCATTCCAAGAAAACAGGCATCGTCCAACGCAATGCTGATGAGTTTGTTGTCGGGAAGAATCGATTCTTCCAAGAATTGGAAAAAGCGGTGCTTCGAGGTTTCGACGGTGGCGATGTAGCGCGGAAGGCCAACGAGAGCCGGACGCATGGCGGAACGCGGTTCGCCGAATATCCACCAGTTTTCACAGTAGGATTTTCGCTTGTTTTGATCGCGATCCGGTTTGACCCGTTCGAGCACCCATTGGTAGACGGCGGGAAAACGGGCGCACACATCGGCAGCGGAAAGTCCAAATAGATCGATCACCATCACGCCGCGCGGTTTGTTGGTTAAATCCTTTCCATTGCGATAGTCGCGTATATGTTTTTCCAAACCTTGGATGCTTCCCAGACCCAACTGTTCTGCCTCTTCAGGAGTGATGATGAAGCCCGAACCGTGAAGTTTAACACCCGGACAACTTAAGCCCTGATTTGCCTGCAAAGAAGCTGCTCCAGCCACATTTGCACCACCTGAGAGATCGGGAAGGATTAGCGCACGATGCCAACTGAGTTTTATTTCATAGCCATCTCCATCGCCTTCCTTTTCCTCAACGACCTGCCGAAGGAGTCCAGTTGTGGCAACAGGAACAGCGACGGTCATGGCGATGCGGACGGCGGCTCCGTCGGCGGCATCGACCCACGGGTGGTCGGGAATGGCGAATCGCAGGGAGATGGGTTTCTTGGCGGCCATGTGTTTTTCGAGGACGCGGCGGTTGAATTTTTGGCTAATGCTGTTGGTGGTGACGAAGCCGAAGCGGCTGAGCGTTCCGGCACGCAGTAACTCGGCGGCGTGGTTCCACCAATACATGACGAAGTCGGAGGATTCGCCGACATCGGAATGGACAGCACGGACGGTGTCGGTGTATCCATCGCCAAGGGCATCGCGCATACGGGATGCTCCGATGAAGGGCGGGTTTCCGACGATGTAGTCGGCTTGCGGCCATTCGGCTTTTCGGGGGTTGGTGTAGTGGAAGACGGGGATGCGCGCGGTTTCGTCGGGCACCTCTTTTCCGGTGACGGGATGCGGCTGGGTGGTGCGTCCGTCCCAGTGGGTGACACCGGGAATTTCCTGTCGGTCGTCGTATTCGATGAGAGCGTCGCGGCATTCAATATTATGAAAGTTGCGGATGATGGGCTGTGGAGGATAGACACTGCCTCTGTTGCGGAAGTGCCATTGCAGGGCGCCAATCCAAAGAACAAGCTCGGCAATGGCGGCGGCGCGGGGGTTGATTTCGAGGCCGAGCAGCTGGTGGGGATCGACGGTTTCGCCGGCCATGTCGAGCGAGGCCTGCCCTTCGCCGAGGGAAAAGAGCGTGTCGAAGAGTTCTCCTTCGATGCGCTTGAGGTGTTCGAGGACGACATAGAGAAAGTTGCCGGTGCCGCAGGCGGGGTCGAGCACGCGGATGTGGCAGAGGGCGCGGTGGTATTTCCGAATTTCGGAAACGGCCTTTTTTATTTCGTCCTGCCCGGCGAGGTTGGCGGCGGCAATGCGCACGGCTTCCCAGTCGGAGCGGACGGGATCGATTACGGTGCGAAGAACGAGACGTTCGACGTAGGCGCGGGGGGTGTAGTGCGCGCCGAGTTTGTGACGTTCGAGGGGATCGAGTGCGCGTTCGAGCAGGGTTCCGAAGATGGCGGGTTCAACATCGCGCCAGTCGGCACGAGCGGCTTCGATGAGCAACCGAAGCTGGTTTTGCGTGAGTGGAAAGGCGGAGCCTTCTGCAAATAGTCCGCCGTTGAACTGGAGAATATTGGTGCGCAACGTGGTGGAGAAACCGCCGGTATCCATCTTTTGCCACAGCTCTTCAACCATCGGCACAAAGTGGTCGGGGGTGTCGGATAGGCTTTCAAGTAGATGGGTAAAGCTGTCACGAACAAGCAATCCGACATCTTCGGCAAACATGGTGAAGAGGCAGCGCATCAGGAAGGCGGCGGTTTTATCGGCAGGATGTCCGTCGGCTTCAAGCGATACAGCGAGCGCGGCGAGGTGGTCGGCAATCTCGCGGGTGACGCGCGCGCTACGCTTGGAGGGGTCGAGTTCCAGGGGTTGGAGCCAGAGCTGCCGCAGGCGTTCGCGGACATCGGGGCGTTCGAGGTCGCGCAGGAAAATGCGGTGGCTGCCAGGGGAGGGAAACGGGATGTAGGTTCCGCCGGTGCAGGAAAACTCGGAATAGAGTTCGATGGAGTGGCCCACATCGACCACGACCAAAAACGGAGGGCGGCCCTCTTCGGCGGGGAGCGCGCGGATATATTGTTCGGCCTGGCCGCGGGCGCGCTCCATGGCATTGTTCCACGCGGCGGTGCCGCGCTTGGCCGTGCCCTTTTTGAGTTTCCGGGCGGGTTGCGCCAGCTTTTCGAGCAGATCGGCGGATGTTTTTTGATCGGCACCCTGCTTGGCTTCGAGGACAAAGTGGCCGCGCTTGTAGAGGTCGATCCGCCCGATGCCGCCATCGGGAAAGGCAACATCGCGTTCGAAGACGTAGGCATTGAGGCGGGGATCGGGCGTGGTGGGCTCCGGTGGCGGCACGTCGAGCAATGTGCAGAGTTCCGCCAGGAAAATCTGGCAGTTGGCGCGCTCGGCCGCGCCGGATTTTTCCCACCGCTCAATGAATTCCACTACCGTTTGCCGTGTCCCCATATCCGCCCCGTATTCATTCATAAAAACCGCCTTGAAGAATAACGGCACATCCTGCCTGCCGGAAGCAGATATGGAATGTTATTTGAAAACTACATCAATAGTCCTGATAGACCGCGTGGCCGGCGGCGACGAGGGTATCGTTCACGT
>CBDVCB010000107.1:0-7375 GCA_965372395.1 uncultured bacterium | reverse complement strand
TCTTCCCATCGGTCGTTGTAGAAGTTCAGTGAAACAGATTCTCCAATTGCCTGGGCCTCGACGATCAACTGGTGGTCGCCGCTACTCATGCCGCTCGTATCCTCTACTATATCGAATGTGCTGGCACCTGATTGGGCTTCGGCTTCGCGGTGCAACCCTGCCGAGGAAATCCGAAGCGTATCGAACCCCATGGTGTATCCCGAACTTCGGCTGTCTTTTCCGGTGGTGGTCAATTTCAGGGTATGTAGGCCGGGGGTCAGGTTGAACGATCCTAGGCTGGCATTCCGATCCAGCTTCGACACGGAGCTATATCCGTCATAGGAGCTGCCTTGGGGAATGATTTCCCAGTTGAAAACGCGTTGAAACAGAGTGGAGGTGGTTGCGTTGTCGCCACCGTTACCATTGGCCACCACCTGGTTGAGCTGGATTTGCCGGGCGGATATGGAGAGGGTGTTGTCGCGTTGCGCGAATTTCGTGCGCAGGAGTTTGAGTTCTTTTCCTGATCCATGGGCGTGGTAGATAACCGTTGCGCTCCAATCGATTTTCCCGTCGGAATTCAAGAGGAAATTTCCGTCTGCATCGGTGGATGCAATCGGGAAACTAATAGCGGTGTACTTTTTTGCCGTTGAGGGGTAGAAAACCATCTCCGAGAGCGAGCTCAGGCGCATTTCGTGTTGTAGCCGAGCAACAGCCATGTGGGTTTCCAGATCGACCTCGTCCTGCGTGATTTGCTGGATCTGGTTTTTCTGCATGAACATGAAGCCACCCACCGCTAGCATCAAGGCAACTACCATAATGGTTAAAGAAGCTATGGATTCGAGAAGGGTAAATCCATTCCTGCTGGATGTGAGGGAGGGGGTCATGGTGTCGTTTGCTGTATGTCGGCGATTCGAGTGACGAGGGTTTCCGGAACTTTGTCAAATTCCCGGGTGACGCGGTTTCGGGAGTGAACCTGAATGACAACCTCCGCTAGATTGGTTAGGACATAGGTTACTTCGGTATCGATTCGGAAGTGGCCTTCGGGGTCGGGGCGCCCTTGTGCATTGCTCACTACGTTGCTACCCCTCCACATCGAAAAATCGTTGAAATCCGATACGCTAATGCGTTCGATCCGGTTTTTTGCGAGGTTGATGGTCGTGTTTTTGTCCTTGGCCAAATCCGAGAGCTTCATGGTCATGGCAACCATTTTTGTTCCCCCTCCGATACTAACCGCCAGTATCCCGACGGCTAAAAGTGTTTCAATCATGGTGCTTCCACATTTTCGATGCAACCGCCCGGTGAATATGGTGTTCATATCGACTTCCTCCCTTTCTCCGGTTTCCCCATTATTGTTCGCGACGAATCGAGCTTATATGAAATATCTTCAACTTGTTAGAGCACTCGTATGAGCAATAAAAGTGCCAGAACAACAATTTTCATGGAGGTTGAATTGTTTTTATCGCATATGCAATGTCGTCTCTAGCGCCTGCGCATCAATATTTCTGTCGATGAGCACGAGATTCAATGCGACTTTATCGACGTGTTTGGTCTGTTTTCGCGCGGGAACGAATTGCTCTGCGGGGTGGATGGCCGGACAATATCAAGCGGTTCAAGAGGGTGCTGTGCGCTATCTACAATTCCGCGGCATTCTAATAAATGAGAAATAAAATGTTTCGCAACTCCCGAATTCTTGGATTTGAAAATAAGATCCAAGGTGTTTCCTTCCATGCACAGTTGCCGTCGTTCGCCGCCCCTGCCTAATACAGTTCATATTTGCAGAGGATGCCGTCGAGGCCGCCGCTCCGCAGGGGCTGTTTCCACTCGGGCTTGAGGCCGAGCTTTTTGGCGAGCGAGGCATCTCCATAGTAGATGAAAGCGGTGCAGCCGGTACATTTTTGCTTGAGGAAGTCGCCGAATTCCTTGAGCAGGGCGGCAGTGCTTTCCTTGTCGCCGAGGCGGATGCCGTAGGGTGGGTTGGTGACGATGGTGGTGTTTTCGAAGCCTTCCAAATCGTGGAAGTCGGCGCGGCGCACCTTGATTTTGCCGACGTCCGGAAGGGTGGCGCGGTTGGCGCGGACGGCCTTGAGCGCGTCGGCGCCGATGTCGCTACCTTTGATCAATTCTCCGGACATTTTGGTAATTTTAGAATTGGCTTTGGTTTTGACCTGGTTCCAGACGGAGGCGTCGAAGTCGGGCAGGCGCAGGAATCCAAATTTATGCCGCAGGTAGGCGGCGGGAATATTGCACTGCTTCATGAGGGCTTCGCAGAGCAGGGTGCCGGAGCCGCAGAAGGGATCGTAGAGCGGGCGCTCACCGTTCCACCCGGACAATTGGATGATGGCGGCGGCGAGTGTTTCCTGCATGGGGGCTTCGACGGACTCGATGCGGTAGCCGCGCTTGTGCAGCGAACCGCCGCCGAGGTCGACGCTGATGCGGGCTTTGTTTTGGTGGATGTAGAGGTTGAGCTGGAGATCGGGGTTTCGGGTGTCGACGTTGGGACGTTCACCGGTCTTGTCGCGGAACTGGTCGACAATGGCATCCTTGAAGATTTGCCCGGCGTATTGCGAGTGGGTGATGTTGCTGTCGGCGACGTTGGAGGTGATGGCGAAGGTTTTGGTGAGGGTCAGGAAATCGGACCAGTCAATGTTCTGCGCGGTTTTATATAGGTATTTCTCGGAGTGGCAGTCGAAGACGATCAGCGGGGCAAGGATGCGCGAGAAGATGCGGGTGCGGTAGACGATGTTGTAGAGGGTGCGCTGGTTGGCGCAAAAGTAGACGCCGAGATAGCCGGGCTTAATGTTGGTGGCACCCAGTTTCCCCAACTCCGCCACGCCGCTCTTTTCCGTGCCGGAGGCGAGCTGCCCGAAATAGTGGTTGGTTTTTTGGTAGAGGTAGTCGCTCATTTCCGAGCGCGGTTGTTTTCGTCGACGAACACGACGATGGGTTCGAGGCGCTTGGCCTCGGCGTCGTCATAGTTCCCATAGGAAATGATGATGACCTTGTCGCCGACGGCCGCGAGGCGTGCGGCGGGGCCATTGAGCTCGATCGCGCCGGAACCGCGTTCGCCGGGAATCGTATAGGTGACGAGCCGGTTCCCGTTGTTGAGATTGACGACCTGCACCTGTTCGCCGGGCAGCATATCGGCCATGTCGAGCAGATCCGTATCGATGGTGATGCTGCCTTCGTAATACAACTCCAGCCCCGTAATGGTGGCGGTGTGTATCTTGGATTTTTTCATGATCCTTTGCATGGAATTCCCTCAGGTTTCAAAGCGGCGGATATTGTGCCCGCCGCAGGTCTGCGTCAACAACTTGTTTGATCAGATTTTTGCTGAAACGCTCATCGGTTTGGACACCTCTAATTCCTGCCAAACCGCGGAATCTGTTAAAAAACAAAGTTTTTCATGGATTAATTTCAGAAACCGAGGAAAATGGAGCCTATTTCACAGTTGTAGGCAGGGATGATTATTGATGGGTGACAAAATTTCATTTACGGAGAAAAACCTCAAAGACTGGGCGGGCTGGCGTGTATTTCGCGATGGTAAGGCCCTCTTTACCAGAGGGGTTGTGGAAAAAGTGACCTATGAGCACCCGTTGGTTACGGGACTGCTTAATCTCGGTCCGCGCGGGGTGCGTTCCAAGTTCAAGGTGCTCGACAACGGGCTGGTGGATAATCTTTGCCCCTGCCGCGACAACCAGGAACGTGGACTGATCTGCTCGCACCTCGTGGCTTTGGGCATGGAGGTGATCCGCCGCAATACCGATCCTGCGCGCCAGGAAAAGGCCGATGCAGAACTGCGCCGCGCCAAGCGGCTCGAAAAGATTTCGGAAGCGCGCTACATCCAGCGCGTCAAGAAGTCCGATCCCAACGCGCAGCAGGCGCGCTTGGTGCTGACGCTGGCCGAAAACTGGCAGGAGCAGGTGCTCGGGGGCAAGGTTGGAATCCATGTCCATATCGACGTGGGCGCAAAACGGACCCCCGCCGGCGAAGTGCCGACCGATGTTCCGTATTCGTTCACCCACCGCGACGAAAACATCCTCTATGTGCTCGAAGATATTGCGGGCGGTCCGATCAAGAGCGAGCTGCGGCTTTCCATTCAGGATTTTATCAACCTCCTTCGCCTGCACCACGGCAAGCCCATCTTCCAGCAGAACCACCCGAAGGGCTACGCCGTTCACAACGGCATGCTGAACTCGGTTGTGGAGATGGATCTCGACCGCGAAAACGGCGAACTGCTGCTGGCGATCCACACGGAGATTCCAGATGGCAAGGCCACGCAGATTCCATTCTACATTATTGGCCATACGGTCGGCTGGGTCTTTTGTGCAGATCAATTCTGGCCGTTGGGCGATCTTCTGCCGCGGGCGTTGCGCGAAATCTACCGCGAGCCGGTCGTCATCCCGCGCGTCGCCGTTCCCGCCTTCCTGATGACCGAGCTGGCGCAGATCGAAAAATACATGGTGGTGCGCAGCACCATCACGACCGATCTCTTCTTCATGAAGCCGGCCAAGCCCAAATTCCATCTGGTGCTCAGGGGCAGTCCGGCCTCGCTCGCGGCCACGCTCTACGCGCGCTACAACGATGAAATCGAACTCGTCGCCGGCCGTGCCGACATGCGCGGGAACTTTGCCATCCCCGACGAAAAGGATTTGCTACGCTACCGTATCCGCAACATGGCCGAGGAAAAGAAGGCGGTCCAAAAACTCGAAGCCGCAGGCCTTGTGGGCCGGGCGGGCGACACGCTCAGGAATATTGTGGGGCCGCGCGAGGTACTCAACTTCCTAGGCAGCGGCGTGCCGAAGATCCGCCGCATGGGCTGGAAGGTCGAGCTTGAGGGGCGCATCAAGCCCTTTGCCGAAACCGCCGACTATGTCACCCCGGTCATCCGCGTCGAAGAAACAACCTCGGGCGACTACTTTGATGTCGGCTACGACTACGAGATCAATACCGGCAGCATTTCCGAGCGCGATATCCAGCGTGCGCTCATGAAGGGCGACTCCTTCATCGAACGCGACGGGTGCACCATCCTGCTCGATGCCGATGCCATCCAGCAGGCGCGCGAGGTGTTCGAGGACTGCGCCGTTGGCGCGGGCAGCAAGCCCGGCACCTTCCGGATGAGCAGCATCTACGGCAGCTATGTGGAATCCTCGCTCAATGCGCTCGATGGCATTGATATCGAGGCGACGCCCTTGTGGATGGAACGGGCCAAGCAGCAGAACGAGCAGGAGTCGGTCGAACCCGTCGAACTCAGCCCGCACATGACGGGTACGCTGCGCTCCTACCAGCAGGAAGGCGTCAACTGGCTGCGCTTCCTCGAAAGACGGTCGTTCTGCGGTATCCTCGCCGACGAGATGGGACTGGGGAAAACCATCCAGACGCTGGCGTGGATCCAGCTCGAACGAGTCCGCCAGGCCGAAGCGACGCTTCCCGCATTGATCATTTGCCCGACCAGCCTGGTCGAAAACTGGAAGGAAGAGGCCAACAAGTTCACGCCCAACCTGAAGGTGCTGCTGCTGCACGGAACCGATCGCCACCGCAAATGGAAGAAGGTCGAAAAAGTCGACATCGTCATCACCTCCTATGCACTGATGCGGCGCGATATCGAAAAGCATTTGGAATACACCTATTCCATCGCCATCCTCGACGAAGCCCAGCATATCAAGAACCGCTCCACACAGAACGCGGTGGCCGCCAAGAAAATCAAGGCCGAGCACCGCTTGGTGCTCACCGGCACACCGATCGAAAACGGCGTGGCCGACCTGTGGTCGATCATGGATTTCCTCATGCCGGGCTACCTAGGGAGCCACAAGGATTTCCGCGAATTCTACGAACTGCCGATCCTCAACGGCGGGGCGGATGGCGACTATGTGCAGGCCAAGCTGCGGCGCAAGCTGCACCCCTTCCTGCTGCGCCGCCTCAAGAAGCACGTTGCCAAGGATCTTCCGCCGAAGATCGAGCGCATTGCACCGTGCAAGCTCACGCAGGACCAGCACCGGGTCTACACCCAGCTGCTGGAAGACTCCAAGCGCAAGATCAGCAACATGGTCGCCAAGGACGGCTTCAATAAATGCCGCATGGAAATCCTCAAGACCCTCCTGCGCCTGCGGCAAACCTGCTGCCACATCGACCTGCTCAAGCTCGACGGCGTCGTCAGCAAGCATCCTTCCGCCAAGATGGAGCTCTTCTTCGAGCTGCTCAACGAAGCGCTCGACAGCAAGCACCGTGTGCTCGTCTTTAGCCAGTTCACCTCCATGCTCGCCATCCTCAAGAAGGAGATGGAGGCACGCGACCTGAAGTATTGCTACCTAGACGGCAGCACCAAGGATCGTCAGGCCGTCGTCCGCAAATTCAACAAGGACCACACCATCCCCGTTTTCCTCATGAGCCTCAAGGCAGGCGGAACCGGACTCAACCTCACCGGTGCCGACATGGTCATCCACTTCGATCCGTGGTGGAACCCCGCCGTCGAAGCCCAGGCCACCGACCGCGCCCACCGCATCGGGCAGAAGCGCACCGTCTACAGCGTCAAGCTCATCACCAAAGGCACCGTCGAGGAAAAGGTCGTCGAGATGCAGAAACGCAAGCAAAGCGTCATCGACGCCACCCTCACCACCGACGAGCAGGTCATGCAGAAACTCACGTGGGAAGACGTGCAGGAACTGCTGAGTCTGTAGTCCTACTTTCGAGTGCTCCGCGCCACGTAGACGGCGCCGACGGATGTGCCGCCGGTGATCGGGTTTTCAAACTCGATGGTGTGCGCCTCGGCGGCGGGAAAAACCGTAGCCAGTCGATCCGTGAAGAAATCTTCCGGGGCGCCATCGGCCCACATCGCAAAGATACCGTCCGGCTTCAAGTGCGTCGCCATCTCTTCCAGCCCGGCTTCGGTATAGAAATGCGTGTTGGTCTGGTGCAGCACGTTGGTGGGCGTGTGGTCGATATCCAGCAGGATGGCGTCGTAGTGTTGCATCGGCGCATTGCGCATAAGGGCAAAAAAATCGGTGTTCATAAACCGGCAGCGCGGATCGTCCGACAATGTCTTGCCCAGCGGAACGAGTCCGGTCTGGTGCCATTCGATCACGGCGTCGAGATATTCGACCACGACGAGCGACTCCACACGCTTGTCCTTCAGAGCTTCGACTGCGGTGTAGCCCAGCCCCAGCCCGCCGACCATCACATCGAGCGCGTCCGTCTCCAAGGCCGCAAGCCCCAGCTTCGCCAGCTGCGACTCCGCCTCGTGGAACAGGCTCGTCATTAGGAAATCCTCGCCCAGCTTCACTTCGTAGATGTCGCGTTCCCCGAACTGGGGCATGCGCCGCCGACGTAGCATCAGATCCCCGATCGGGGTCGGCCGGAAATCCAGTTCTTCGTAGATAAAGCTCATGGTTTATTCTCCTAG
>CBDVCB010000106.1:0-7519 GCA_965372395.1 uncultured bacterium | reverse complement strand
ATATTCCACCCAGCCCAGCATCCATAGAGGGAAGAATAGACTCCCGGAAGCCCCCTATTCCCCTCCGCTGCGCTTTTCCGCAGCGTAGATTGGGGTGGGCGTTTTCGGGCCGGCCCCGGACTCGATCTCATCCATCAGAACCTCCACCGCTTTTTCAAGCTGCGGATCGCGCCCGGCAGCAATATCGCCGGGGTGGACGCGGACAATGTAGTCCGGCACGCACGGCTTGTATTCCATGTCCATGCCATCGTCCAGCGTGAACCAACCGCGATGCGGCATGCGAATGGATCCAACATCGAGAACCTTCTTGGTCGAAGTCGAAATAACGGCTCGCTGGGTTGGAACCCCGACGATCTTGCCACGCCCGAGGGTTTTGATGGCATGGCTGAAGATCTCGGCATTGCTGGCGGAATACGCGTTGCACAAAACCGTGATCGGCTTAAACCACGCCGCAGAGGGCAGATAGCCTTGCTGGTAGCATTCTTCGCCATTGCGCGGAACAGTGACGGCGTGGCCGGGATGGCACAGGATGGCCAACAGGTAGTCGGAAGTAAACCCGCCGCCGTTGTTGCGAACGTCGATTATCAGGCCGTCTTTCCCGAAACCACAGGCGTAGATTTCCTTCTCGAACTGCCGCAAGCTGGTGAAGTCCATGCTTTCGATATCCAAATATCCCAACCGACCTTCACTGAGGCGCTCCACCGTATCGTGGTTGAAGGCCATCCACTCCTCGCGCACCAGCTCGCGTTCTTTAGCAATGCCCTCTTCCTCCACTTCGACATCCCGCTCCGCACCGTCCTCGCCCTGCACCCGCAGCTTGATGCTGCGCGGGTAGCGGTCGCTAAGAATCGCGGTGAGATCGGTGGAGGAATCGACTTCGATACCATCGATCGCCAACAGGATTTCTCCGGGGAGGATCGGTTCTCCGGAACGGTCGGCGGCACAGTTTCGGACCGTGTGGCAAACCTTCAGCCCTGGCCCGTCAAACGAGTGGTCAAAGCGCAGCCCAAGGGCGGCCGTGCGCTTGTGCCAGCCTTGGTGCTCCCGAGGTTCTGGATTCCATTCCTTGCGAGAATACGAGGTCTGTTCGAAGGCAATGTGGGATGCGTTGAGCTCCCCCATCAGCATTTCCATCACGCGCTCGAAGCTTTCCCAGCTTGTGCTCAGAGCGGCGGTGTCCTCGTATTTCAAACGAATGTCCTCCCAGTCGAGGTTGTTCATGCGCGGATCGTAGAAGCGGTCGCGGAACTGCCGCCAAACCATGCGGAATGCCAGCCGGCGGTAGTCGGAAATGTTGGTTTCCTGATAGACCTTGAAGGGATATTTTTCCGTATAGGCCGCCGGAACGCCTCCGTTCAGCCAGATAATCTTGCTGCCCTTTTCAAGCCAGCGCGCCTGTTCGCCCATTTCCTTGGTCATGAAAGAGGGGCTCAGGCTGCGCGGGAACACCACCTTGTAGGTTCCGCTTTTGCCGTTGATGGTCGAATGGAATGCGAGCGCCTTGGAATCGAACGACCAGAACAGGTTGCCGGGTCTCCCGCCTACCTTGATGACATGGACGCGATCGGCCAGTCCCTCGAAATCAATTATGGTCGCATCATCCACTTCGGCTGATTCGTCCTCATCGACGGACACGGCTTCGTCCTCGCCACCGGACACGGCTTCGTCTTCGGCCTCCCCCTGCGGCTCGCTCTGGGCCATCTGGGTCGCCTCTTCATTTTTGCCTGAAACGGGATCGGGCTGGTCCTCTGGCTCGTCATCCTCGTTTTCCACCCGCTTGCCCCGGCTGTCCTCCATGGCCTTGAGCGCATCCTCAAGCTTGCGCTCCCGGTTGCTCTGGTTTTCATCTTCGCGCTGGAGCCATGCATAGTAGATATTGGTCTGCTGGTCGTAGCGTTTCCCGACAAAAGCAATCACGCGGCCGTCGGGCGACCACCTTGCGTTGTGGTCCCAGTTCGGATGCCGCGAAAGGTTGTAGGGTTCGCGCTCCCCGGCTTCGTTGAGAATCCAGATATCGCCGTTCCCCCAGGAATCACGGGCGGAAACCGTCAGCCAGCGGCCATCGGGCGCCCAGTCGTAATAGATGGAAAAAGGCGCCTTCTTCTGCAACCGGCCCTCGGTTCCGTCTAGGTTGTAGGTCCAAAGTTCGTAGGAGCCCTCGACCACCGCGAACCGCGTTCCGGCTGGATTGAGGCTCAGGTTGAAGCGGCTTTTCCGGTCCTGCGTTACGGGGGTGAGGACAAATTCATCGTTTTCCCACCAATACGCATCTGCATCTTTCTTCTCCGCCTTCCAGATATTCACACCCAAGCCGTCGTCGCGCAGGAAATAGATGCATTCTTCATCTGCGGAGAAAACCGCCTCGCGTTCGTGGGTGGCTGTTTCTCCGCACACCAACCGGGGGGCGCGCAACACGGTATCCATCACCCACAGGTCGCCGCCCGCCGCAAAGCAGAGCTCCAGCCCGTCCTTTGTGCAGGAGAGCGATCCGTATTCGTCGTTGTTCCACGCCTTGTCGTAGTAGCGGCGGCGGGTCTTTGGCTGCGGATTGTCGGTTTCAATCCATAACTCGATCTTTTCCAGGCTCTTCGGCTTGCGCGGATTCATCCGGTAGAAGTCGAAAAGTTGCCGAAACACCATCTCCTTGCCGTCTTTTGCCAGCGAAGGAATAATGACCGAACCATCTTTAAAATGCGTGAGTTGCTTTTGCCCGCCGTCTTTCAGGTCATATTCCCAGACGTTGAAACAGCCGTCGCGTTGCCGCACATAGTAGAACCCCGATCCATCCGGCTTCCACATCGGCGTACGGCTTCCGTTGGGATCGTCGCACACCAGTTCCTGCTCCCCCGACTCCAGATCGCGCAGCCAGATGCGGCTCGCCAGGCTACCTGTGTAGCCTCGGCGATAGAGCCGCGAACTTCCGGAGGTGAACAACAGCTTTTTCCCGTCTGGCGACAACGAGACCTCATTGGCATATCCATCGAAAAGCATCTCCTCCGCCCGGCGCCCGGTACGGGGAATCCGGAACAACCGCCCCTGCATCAACCCGGCGGCGGCACGCGAACTCGATACCAGCAACGATTTCCCTTCCGGGAACCATGCATACGGAAAAGCGCCTTCGCTATGGAAGGTCAGCCGCTCCGGCTGCCCGCCGTCCGGCGGCATCACATAGGTCTGCCACGTTCCATCCCGCTTGCTCGCAAAGGCCAGTTCCATCCCGTCCGGCGAAAATACGGGGCGCGTCTCCTTCGCCGGATGCGCCGTCAAACGCTCCGCCTTCCCGCCCTTGACCGATGCGCCCCACAGGTCGCCGCGATATTCGAACACCAGCTGCTTCCCGTTCGGGGAAAGCACCGGAACCGAACCGAGCTGCACCATCTCCCGCTCCGCAAAAGCCCCCTGCACCAACACTATTCCGCATAAAACCGCCGCTGAAAAACACTTCATTGCTTCCATCCTCCAAATAAGCCAAAGGTTTAAGCACAATCCTGCAACCCGGACAACACAACCCGCCGCACTTGCAATGCACCCCGGCCATACTCTAGGCTTCTTGTTTCACAAGTAACGGCACAGAGTCGACGAATATGACAACCAAAACAATTCTACTGGTGGCAGCCATGGGCATACTTTCCGCACTTCTTTTCGGGCAAACCCCGAAACAACAGGTCGATATTCCGGCCATGATCAAAAACGGCGCACTCGTGATCGATGCGCGCACCCAGGGGGAATTCGATTCCGGCCACATTCCCGGCGCCATTCTCATCCCCTACGATATCATCGGCCAGCAAATTGCTCGTCACGCAAAAACCAAGGAACAGTCGATCGTTGTCTATTGCCGCAGCGGCGCGCGCTCCGGACATGCTCGAAAAACCCTGCTCCACATGGGATATGCCCAGGTCGTCAATGGTGGAAGCCTGCATCGGATGCAAAAGATTTTAGGATAAAGACAACTTTCCCGGCATCGCCCCGAACTCGTCGGCGAGACGGTCGCGCCGCCCACCAGCATTCCCGAACTGGTGATCCCCGAAGGTCAAATCTTCCGGGTGCTCAATACCAATGAAAACATGGCGATGGACGAAATCACCATTGAGTTTAAGTCCGATAGCGGATTCAACTACCATGTACACCACTTAGCTGTAGGTGAGAATGGTAGGGCTCGCCCGGCGGTCAGCCCCTATCGTTGCGGTTCCAGCAAATGCCGGACAAAGAACTCCTCGCGGCGGCGAATGCCGGAGGGGCCCTCGCCTGCGCCGTGGCCCAGAACCGGAAAGGCGATGAACTAAAAATCCTTGTCGGCCTTGATCAGCGCATCGACGACCTGCAGGGTGCTGGAAGGATCGACGTTGTGATCGAGCATGCCGTGGGTTGCATTCCACCCCGGCACGGCTGAATTACTGATAGCGGATCCGTCGATCCCGTCGTTGATTTCAGCGGAGGGGTTGACGATCTCGATCTAGGCGCCGCCGAGCCGAGGAGTGCCAGCCTTCGTTAAAGGATGTTGTCTCGCGCCCTGCTTCAACCCCACACGAAAACCTTGTGGCTAAACCTATTAGGAATTTGATTTTGTTTTTCATTTAGCTCGTGGCTTCGTCCTACGTGAGGCCAGGTCGGCGGCTTCGTCGTATTTCGGGTTCAACTCCGTTGGAACCGGAGCGTCTACCTCTTTGCGCCAAGCCTTCAGCATGGCGTGCAGCTCTTTGGCCTTCTCCGGCATTTTTTTAGCGAGGTTTTCACGCTCCCCGATGTCGGATTCCAGATTGTAGAGTTCCAGCCGCCCGTCCTCGAAATATTCGTGAAGCTTCCATTTTCCGAAATGTACGACCGAACCCGGGCGCGTGCGGAAGAGCGAGTCGTGCGACTCGTCCTCGACACCGGCATATTTCTGGAGATAGATGGGGAAATGCCAATAAAGCGCCCGTTCGGGCATCGATCCTTTCTGCGTGAGCAGCGGCATCAGGCTTTCGCCGTCGAGCACCTTGCCCTGCGGCACAGGCAGCCCGGTGGCTTCGAGGAAAGTCGGGAAAAAGTCGATGCCGACCACGGGGATATCGCAGGTGGTTCCGGCCTTTACCTTTGCGGGCCAGCGCACAAACATGGGTTCGCGAATACCCCCCTCGAAATAGGAACCTTTCCCCGCGCGATACGGAGCTTGGCTTGATGTTTTGCAAATGCCGCCGTTGTCGGAGGTAAACAGCACCAGCGTATTGTCCCGCAGGCCCAGCGCATCGAGCTCGGCGATAATCTTCCCGATGCTTTCATCCATCTTTTCAATCATCGAGGCATAGGCCGCATTGAGGTTTTCGACGTCCTCGTATTTCTCCACCATGCCCGGCACCTTCTGGATGGGGCTATGAACCAGATAGTAGGCCATGTGCATGAAGAACGGTTCGCTCCCGTGTTCTTTCAGGAAATCGATGGCCTTGTCGGCAAAGATATCGCCGCTGTGCGTTCCCTTGCCGAATTCATTGTACTTGGCCATCGGCCCCCTGAACGGCACAAAGTAGCCGCCATACGGACTGCCCGACTTCCCGCCGCCGATATTGTAGTCGAACCCCTGCGTACAGGGATCTTTGCCAAGATGCCACTTGCCCAGATGAATCGTCGTGTAGCCAGCCGCCTTCAGCGCCTCGGGAATCGTCAACATTTCATCATCGAGATGCAGCGTGTTTTTAATGGGCACCAGCTTGCGGTGCTCCGGCTTCCCGCGGTCGGAATCATTCACCGTATAGACGCCGTGGCGCGGGCCATACTGCCCGCTCATCACACACGCACGGCTCGGTGCGCAGTTGGCCGCCGGAGCATAGGCCTCGGTAAAGACCATCCCCTCCTTCGCCAACCGGTCCAGGTTCGGCGTCCGGTAGCGGTCCGAATTATAGCCGATGTCCATGATCCCGTAGTCATCGGCATTAATGTAGATAATATTCGGTTTGGCCGATTCAGCCATCGCCATTTGCGAAACCACCAGCGCCGCCGCACCTGCCATTTTCAGATAGCCACGTTTTTTCATGTTACCCTCTCTTTCTTCTGTTTCCGAACCGGGGTTTTCTTCTTGCCGGATACGGTGTTTATTTTTGGGCGCGGGATCCTTTCGGACGGCCCGCGAAATACATAGATAAAAAAAGGGCATCAACCCAATGCCCTTTCCACGATATGGAACCCTGAACCTATTGTTCCGCCTCGATGGCGGAAACCAGTGCCGCCTGCTGCTGGAGCCCAACAAACTGCTGCTTGTTTTCGCCATCCTTGAGCAGGATCAACGTGGGGATCGAACGGATGCCGTATTTGGCGGCTAGCTCGGGCGCTTCATCCACGTTCACTTTTGCAATCACGGCCTTATCGCCAACCTCGGCCACCACCTTTTCAAGGATCGGCGTTTGCATCTTGCACGGCCCGCACCAAGGCGCCCAAAAATCGACGAGTACAACGCCGCTCTTTACCGTCTCTTCATACGTAGCTACATCCAGATCAATTACACCTTCTGCCATTTTACTGCTCCTTTTTGATTTCTAAATGAGACGAATTATCCTCGGTTCCGTTCAAAAATCAAACAAATGACTACCATTTGTTTGAATGCACCCGCTCTTCTTCGTAGCGGTATTCAGGGGAAAGCACCTCGTTCGGTACGCCCATCGCCAGCAGTGCGAACGGGGTGATGGCTTCGGGGATGCCGAGAATCTTGCGGCAGATCTGTACGCGCTCGTCGAGCGGGTAGATCGCGATCCACACGCAGCCAATTCCGATGTCGTGCGCGGCCAGCTGCATGTTTTGCGCGGCGCAGGAGCAATCCTGTGGCCAGAAACCGGGGTAGATCTCTTTAGACTCGTCGCCACAAACCATCACCATGAAGGTCGACTCGGCCAGCATCTCCGTTCCGCCCAGATCGGTGAATTGCTTGATCGTTTCGGGATCGTCCATTGTCACGAAATGCCACGGTCGGGCATCGGCGGCCGACGGCGCATTCATCGCCGCTTCCATAAGGGTCTTGCGCTCCTGCTCCGTCACGGGTTCGTCCGTCCAGGTGCGAATGCTCCGGCGCGTCATAATGGCCTTGATCGTTTCCATGAAAAACTCCTTTCGTTAAACCAGCAGAATACAAAGACACGGACAGGGAGCAAAGGGTTTTTATCCAAAACCGTTGGCTGGCAAATCATTTTACCCCCTTGCCCGCCAGCGCATCGTGCATCGAAGCAAAGGGGAGTTGTCGAAGCGGGGCTTCTGCCCTGCCGGTTCTAAAGGGAAGGGGGCGCGGGGGAAGGGTCCGATTATAAAATTCACAGGCTCCGGATAGAGCCACCCGTTGCCGGGTGGCTTCGCCTCATCTTCTTCGATGAGGTTTCCCGCTTTACGGCATATCCGTTGTTCTAGGTTTTCCCCCAGTAGAAGGTGAAGCCGAGAAACTCGAAGGTTTCAGGGGTACTTTCACTCTTCCACGAATGCCGACAATCGACGAGCTTGGTCTTCCCGGGGTGTATTGCGAGTCCATATTTCCCAAACCGTTTGGGCAATACGTCGAGCAGGC
>CBDVCB010000105.1:0-7562 GCA_965372395.1 uncultured bacterium | reverse complement strand
GTCACTTTTGTAATCCAGCGAAAACCCGCCGCTTTAACTCCGACAGGCTGCTAGAATAATGAATAGAGGATGATTATGACAGCGACAATGGATCGGGTTTGCAAGGAAGCGCTGGAGTTGCCATTGGATCAGCGGCTTACGGTGGTTTATCGAATCCTGGAACAGAGCGATGCAGGGCTTGACCGAGGAGAGGTTGAGCGCGACTGGGACGGTGTGATCCGCGAACGGATGGAGCGGTATGACTGCGGACAGGCCAAGACCCGCCTCCCTTCGGGTAGGCGGTCTCTACACCTTGGCTGATAGTCTCAATATTTATTCGCCGGATCTATAAAACGCCCGCGCCATCCTCGCAGGTGGGGAGTTTGATCTCCCGTCCGGCTCGCCTTCAAACCGCCTCGATACCGAAGGCGCCTATGGTTTTACTAGTTTCCGGTGCGCCCCCTTTGGGAGGCACGCGCTACACTCACTGGGTGAAGAAAACACAGGGTCGCTAATGATTGAGGTTATTCAGAGGTTTCTGGAGTGGCCTCCAGTTTTTCTTCGAGTTGCTGCATGGTGTTGAGTTCGGAATAGTAGCCGGGTTGCCGGATGAGCTCGCCGTGGGTGCCGCGCTGGGTGATGCGTCCGTCTTCGATCACGATGATTTCGTCGGCGTAGCGCAGGGTTGAAATGCGGTGGCTGACGAACAGGGTGGTGCGCTCGTTCATGACCGGTTGGAGCTTGCCCATGATGGCGGCTTCGGTCTGGGTGTCGACGGCCGAGAGCACGTCGTCGAGAATCAGGATGTCGGGGCGTCGCGCGATGGCGCGGCTGATGGCGGTGCGTTGCCGCTGCCCGCCGGAGAGGGTGACGCCGCGCTCGCCGAGCATCGTTTGGTATTGATCCGGGAAGCCCTCCACGTCGTTGCGCAGATGGGCGATGTCGGCGGCCCAGCCGATGAGATCCTTGTCGGGCTTGGCGACCCCGAAGCCAATGTTGTGCTCTAGGGTTCGGGAAAAGAGCACCGGTTCTTGCGCGGCGAAGCCGATCATGCCGCGCAGCTGGGCGAGCGATAGCGTGCGCAGATCCTTGCCGCCGACCGAGACGGAGCCATGGGTGGGGTCGATCAGCCGCGCCACCAGCGATACCAGCAGGGTTTTCCCGCTTCCCGTGGGCCCGGTGATGCCGAGCGTCGTGCCGGCGGGAATTTCAAAGTCAATGTTGTGCAGGAAGCGGCGACCTGCGATTTCGAGATCCAATCCGTGGAAGCCAATCGATGCCTCGATTTCCCCAAGGTCGGGATCGGGAGCGCCGTTTTCCCGGATGCGCGGTTCGCGCTCGAGGATTTCCTTTATGCGGATCCAGCTGACTTTCCCGCGCTGCATCATGCTCATCGTCCAGCTGAGCGCGAGCAGCGGCCACTGCATATAGAGCAGGTATTGGATGAACTGGGTCAACGTACCGAGCGTCAGTTCGCCGCTGATGACTTTTCGTCCGCCGAGGTTGAGGATCAGGATCATGCCGAGGCTGAACCAAAATGCCATGAAGGGCCATAGGCTTTGGCGGGATGCCTGGAGTCGCATGTTTTTGCTAACCAGATCGCGGTTGAGATCCTCAAACTGCGCATTGCGCCGTCGCTCGAGGGCGAAGCCTTTGAGGGTGCGGATCCCCGCAAAGCTTTCCTGGGAAAAATTGGAGACTTCCGAGACATGCTCCTGAAGGGCTTTTTGCTGTCGGCGCATCACCCGCAGGATCAGGAAAAAAATCCCAACCATGGGAAGGTAGAGCGAGAACACCAGCAGCGCGAGGCCGGGATCGGTGAGCGCCATCACGATCGATGCAAACACCAGCACGGCGAGGGTGCGGATGCCTTGCAGCAGCCCTTGGCCGATGGAGTCGCGGATAATGTTGATGTCCGACGACATGCGCGTCATCAGGTCGCCGGTGCGTTCGCCGCGGTAGTATTCCTGGTCGAGTTGGGTCAGGTGGCCGAACACATCGGTTCGCAAGACATATTCGATTTTGTGCGAGAGTTTCAACGGGATCTTGCGGAGGAACCTCGAAAAGACCACCGACACCACGCCTAGCAGCAAGTAGCTTGCGAGCAGGCGGGAGAGGACCGTCGTATCCAGCGTTTTTTCCGTCAGCCCATCGATAACCAGGCGCATGAGGTAGGGTAGGTAGAGATTGATGCAGACGGAAACCAGTATGCACACCACCGTTGCGCCAATTTCTTTGCGGTGGGGAATGAAGTAGCGGCTTAGTTTGATGTCTGGTGCGGGGATGGTTCTTCTCCATTTGCGAGCGCACAAAGGTAAAGCCTGCCCGTCGAAATACAAGCCCCAATCAGAATCGGGACGGTTCCCGCCTATGCCGCGATACGTTGCTTGCGCTCGTGCTGCCGGCCGATGGCTTGACGCAACTTAAAGTGCGTGGTGCCGTCCATTTTTAAAAACAAGCGGCGCCCGGTCTTGGCTTTTAGCACATAGACAGGGCATATGGATCGGCGATGGGGTAGGAATTGCAGCCAATTTCCCAATAGGTATAGCGGAGAGACTTCGTCGTGCGTGGCGAGGCGCAAATAGTGGACATTGGATAGATGAATGGTAAAAACCGGAAACAGCCCGAATAGGCGAGCCGTGAGGAGGCTGCCATGAAGCTCATAGGAACATGGAGAGCCTGGGGAGGAGGGGCTGAGGATGGTCGTTTTTACGGCGGCCTCAGGCATTCAGTTGCCCTAATGCATTTTTTAGGGCAATGTGCGACCCGTGGTCGAGGCGCATGAAGATGCGCGGCGAACTTTCCGTGGCCTGAAGCGTATAGACAGGACAGAGTGAGCGGGTCCTGAAAGAGTCAAACCAGTTCACCCGGTTAAGCTGGGTGATGTCTTCCTCGACGGCTTCCCGAAAAACCAGAACCTGTTTGAGCGGGATGGTATTGAGGGTGAAGACCCGGAATAGTTTGGTGGTAAGCGATTCTGCGGTGAGCTCGTAGCTGACAAAACTGCCGACATCCATATCGATTAATCTGAGGATATTTTTTTTGTTTTTCATGGATTCTACTCTTTAGCAGTCGGCGTGCCATCGTGTGGTGTACAATGAAAACTACGGGTACACCGTCGGTATTTGAAAAAGTTTGCGGAGTGCGGGAAATGGGAATTCTCAAAAACGAGAAACTATTGCCGCTTCAAGACGACGGTTGCCAGATATACAATACCCGTCAAAATAATGATGGCGGCCCCTGCGGGAAGGTCGGGCTGGTAGCTAAGCGCCAGACCGCTTGTGGTGAGCAGGGCGCAGAGGACGGCGGCGAGCGCCATCATCGGACCCATGCGCCTGCAGAAGCGCCCCGCAATGGCTGCGGGGAGCGTCAGCAGAACGATCACCATCACGATACCAACGATGGAGACCATCAGCACCACCGTGAGGGCGGTGAGCGCCAGCATGAGGAAGTAGAAAAACGGTGCATTGATGCCGCGCAAGCGGGCGAACTCCTCGTCGAAGCAGACGGCGACAAATTGTTTATGGAACAGGAGCGCGGTGGCCACGATAAGCAAGTCGAGTCCGGCAATGATGAACAGGTCGCGCTGGGTAACGAGCAGGATATTGCCGAAGAGGTACGACATCATATCTTCGCCGTACCCCGGTGTCTTGGAGATAAACAGGATGCCGGTCGCCATGCCCATGCCCCAAAAGGCGCTGATCACGGTATCGATCCGTTCCTTGGCGCGGATATTGATCCAGCCGATGATGAAAGCCGCACCCAAGGCCGCGATGACTGCTCCGAGCAACGGCTCGAAAAACGTCCAGCCATGCACCACCTGCATGTAGCGCGCAACGCCCATGCCGCCCAGTACGCAATGGGCGATGCCTCCGGCGAGATAGGTGATCCGCCGCGTTACGACATAGGTTCCGACGATCCCGCACGAAAGGCTGACCAGCAGTCCAGCCAGCAACGCGTGCTGCAGGAAGCTATGCCGGGCAAGGGCCTGGAAAAACTCACCCATGGCCATGCTCCCGGTCGTGCCGAACCATGTGGACGTGTTCGCCATACATGTCGTGGATAATGTTTTCGTCGATCTCGCTGGTGGGGTGGATGCGCACCTGCCTGTTCACGCAGACCACCTTGTCCACATAGCTGGAGACAAAGCCGATGTCGTGGGTGACGACGAGCACCGTAAGTTCCTCGTTAAGCTCAAGGAGCAGGTCGTAAAGCTCGCGCTCCACGTAGTCGTCGAGGCTGGAGGTGGGTTCGTCGAGCAGCAGCAGCTTGGGTTCGGATACAAGCGCCCGGGCAATCAAAACGCGTTGGCGCTGCCCGCCGGAGAGGGTGGCCAGCGGGCGTTTTGCCAGTTTATCCAGCCCAACCCGGGTGAGCATGCCGCAAGCCTTGGCGCGATCGATCTTGGTGTAGGGGCCAATGTTGCGGGTCTTTCCCAGTCGCCCCATCAAAACGACATCGAGCGCGGTAACGGGAAATTTCGAGTCGAGATGCGCATGCTGCGGCAAATAGCCAATCCACTTTCTTCCAGCCGTTGGGCTTTCGCCAAAAACGGATACCGTTCCGGCCTGCGGTTCGAGCAGGCCGAGCAACAACTTGAGCAAGGTGGTTTTTCCGCCGCCGTTGGGGCCGACCATGCAGACAAACTCCTTGTCGGAAATGGACAGGTTCACTTGTTCCAATACGGAAATATTTCCATAGGAAAAATCTAGGTTTTCGATGTGAATGGGCGGGTTCATTTTTTCAAGGTCTGAGCGATACTTTCCGCAATTAGGCGCAAGTTGGCAACAACATCTTCCGCCAGCGGATCGAGCTGCACCACGGTTCCGTCGATGGCGTCGGCGATGGCCTCGGCGCTGTCGGCCGGGAATTGCTTCTGCACAAACACCACCTTTGCGCCGTCGGCCTTGGCCTGTTCGATCAGCGCAACGAGCTGGCGCGGCGACGGAGCCTTTCCATCCAGCTCGACCGGAACCTGCTCCAACCCATAGGCGTCGGCAAAATAGCCGAACGACGGATGGAACACGTAGAAGCGGCTCCCCGCATAGGACAAAAGTCCGGCGCGGATCTCCGCATCAAGCTTCCGGAGTTGGTCGACCAGTTTGTCATGGTTGCCTCGGTATGCTTCTGCATGGTCAGGGTCGATCTGCTCCAGCGCATGGCATATGTTTTGAGCGATGGTTGCGGCATTCAAGGGGTTGAGCCAGACATGCGGATCTTTTTCGCCGTGATCGCAGTGCTCGCCATGGTCTTCGTGCGGCATGGTGCGCAGTTCGATCCCGGCTTGGGTTCCAACGATTGGAAGATCCGGGTAGAGCGGAACGATCTTTTTGAGCAGGTGCTTCTCGAACGGCATGCCGATGCCCAGCAGGGCGTCGGCGGTGCCCAGTCGGGCCAATTGCCGTCCGGTGGGTTCATAGGCATGCGGCGACTGCCCCTCGCCAACCAGCGTGTGGATTTCGACCCGGTCGCCGGCAATGGCCCTGGCCAGACCGGCCTGCGGCTGAATACTGACAAATACGACCGGTTTCCCGGAACCGCCGGACTCCCGTTTTTCCGAGCAGCCAAGCAGAAGCAAAGCGGCCAATAAATGAATAGCACCTTTCATGTCCCAATTGATTACCTATCCGCCGCCGATTGACAACAACTCTTTACGCAATTCATCGGGCGGGTTCAAAATCCGAAGCCGCTTGTTCCGTCCGGCTTGGCCGGAGAGGATTTCAATGTCGCGGCGCGGAATGTTCCACTGCTTGGAAAGGAACTTGACGAGATAGGCATTGGCCTTTCCCTCGATCGGTGGCGCTTGGATACGCACCTTCAGCGCGTCGCCCATCAGCCCCTGGATTGCATTCTTCGAAGCGCGCGGAACCACCCGCACACTCAAAATGATGCATCCATCTTTTTCTTCAAAGCAGGCCATGGGTTCATCTCCAAATTTCAATCGTTATTATTGTGTCTACACGACATAGGCAACGTTCGCCAAGGGTGTAGAGAAATGTTTTGTTTCCTCTTGGGGTTGCAGGTAAAGTCTCAAGCCATTCTTAGGTTGTGCGTTTTTTATTGGGTGGACGGGGTTTTTATGAAGTATGCGGAAGTTGCGGAAAATGTGAAGCGGTTGGTGGAAAAGCTGCCGCCGCAGGAAACCTTTATCTATGAGCTGCTGCTGGCGTACGGTACTCCGAAGGCGACGATTGCCCGACTAAAATCGGGGCAGCTCAATCTGACGAAGGAACCGGGCGAGGTTCTGCTGAAAAAGAAGGTCTGGTTTAAGAATGTAGCGCAAGCGTCTCGCTTGCCCGATCCAGAAGAGCCGAACGACAACAAGCAAGCGGGACGCTTGCTCTACGATCTCGATAAAATTCGCGACGGCCTACGCGCCGCGCACCACAATCTCGATCTAGCCGTCGACCGCCTCTATCGCACCAAACCCTTCGCCTCCGACGAAGAACGCCTGGAGCATTTGTTTAAGCTGTACGAAGAGATGGTTGCGAAGGAGCAGTTGGTTTAGCGCAGACGATGCTTCTAGCTTCGTTGCGGATGAAGAGAAAAATGTTTAGCCACGAAAATGCGCAATAAATCGGAAAAGAAAAGAACCGCGAATGAACACGAATAAAACAACAGAGCTTGTCCTATACAGAAGCAAGGACGGTACTATTCAGCTGGACGCTCAACTGGAGCGAAAAACCATCTGGTTGTCTCAAAAACAGATGGGGTTACTATTCGATAAAGACACCGATACGATTGGCCTTCACATTCGGAATGTTTTTAGGGAAGAAGAGCTGGTTGAGTCGGCAACTACCGAGGATTCCTCGGTAGTTCAGCAGGAGGGTAAACGTAAAGTTAGGCGAAAAGTCCGGTTTTATAATTTAGATGTCATTATTTCCGTTGGATATCGAGTGACGTCACAACGCGGTACGGAATTCCGGATCTGGGCAACCCATGTGCTGAATCAGCACATCGTGCAGGGATATACGCTCAATGAAAAGCGGCTTAAGGAACTGAAGCAGACGCTCAAGCTGGCATCCGATATTTCGAAACGAAAAACCCTTTCCGGCGACGAAGCCTCGATTCTTTTGCAGACCGTCTCCGAGTATGCCGGAGCGCTTGATCTGCTTGATGATTACGACCATCAGCGGGTCGCTATCGGAAAGGTGTCACGGCGCAAGGCCAAGCCAGTCAGCTACGAAGAGGCGATTCATCTGGTCGATGTTATGCGTCGAAAGTTTGGCGACTCGGCAGTGTTCGGCAAGGAAAAAGACGAGAGCCTGCATGGCTCGCTCAATGCCATCATGCAGAGTTTTGGAGGACAGGATGTTTATCCATCCGTTGAGGAAAAGGCCGCGCATCTGCTCTACTTCCTCGTAAAGAACCATAGCTTTGTCGATGGTAATAAACGCATTGCCGCCGCTGTATTCCTCCGCTTTTCCGATAAAAATAAACTGCTCTACGATAAAGAGGGCAACAAGCGTATTGCCAACAACGCCCTTGTCGCCATGACACTTATGATCGCCGAAAGCCACCCACAGGAAAAACAAGTCATCACCGCGATGCTCACCAACCTTATTGGGGGAAAAAGATGAGCG
>CBDVCB010000104.1:0-7658 GCA_965372395.1 uncultured bacterium | reverse complement strand
CAACAAAACCGCTTCGTCAACATAAATGTACAGATGTGCACACTGACACCTTTTCGACACCTTTTTCCTTTTTGACACCTTTTCACTTTTCTCTTTTTGAACTCCATGTGACCACTCGCCTACGGCTCCTTGCTGTTTTGCAAACAGCTAGTCTCCGCTACGCTTCGGCACCTCTCCACCATTCCTCGCGGAATCGCAGTTGATTTCGTCTAGCGCTTTAGCTAACGTTCCATCTCATGAAAGAGATTAAACGTACGTCGGGCTACGCGCAGGGGACTTCAACCCCATTAGTTTGCGCCCATGACGGGCGTACCCAAGGCAATATCGCTCGCAAGGCGGCTCATTGCTAAACGTTCTGTCAATGAAGCTCCTCGGGGCAAGCCCACGAGGTATCAAGTTGTTTTCAATTTTGTTTGTACGACGCAAGCATCGGGGAATTAGACCCACCTTCGATTAAATAAAGGTATCAAATGAAAAAGGTAATATGGTTATTTCTCGCAGTTCCTGTGATTTTATTAGTTGGATGTGCATCTCCAGCCAGATCATCTAGGATGACATACAGCCCAACATCCTCTCTTTCATATAACAGCTATTTTAAAAACGCTGTGGGCATCGAAAAGATATCTGGAGATTATAAGAACAACCCTTCTTGGCGTGCAAAAATCAGTAATGAAGCATTTTTCGATGCTGTTAAAAGGAGCTTAGAAGCTGAAGGATTATTTTCTGACTCCGGACGATATAAACTACATATAACGATGCAAATAGCTGACGTACCTATGATGGGAATAGATCTAACCTCAACCATATCAGTTAATTACATCCTCATGGATAATATTAATAATTATGCCGTACTTAATAAATCTATTGGGACTACATATACTGCTACTTTATCCCAATCTCCAATAGCCATATATAGACTTCGCATGGCCAACGAACTAGCCGCTCAACTCAATATTAAGGGTCTATTGGAAAATGTGTCCGAACTCTAAATTAGCTTCATTAAAAACAGAACAATAATTGGTTGTTGAGCTAACTGCTTTCAGAACAATGGGTTGTCCTGATTTCCAATAACTGATAACCATAAACCGGAACGGCGAAACCGGAGGTTTGAACCGGCCAACGGCCTATTTTCTACGAAAATTATGCTTCGCGGCAAGTTCCTCAATAAAGCAATAGATGCTCACGACTGAAAGGAGCTGAGCTTCTATTCAACCTCTCTTGTGAGATAAAAATGAAATATCCTGAGATCCTGTCAAAAACACTCCTGCTAGCCTGCCTTCTTCCGATGCTTGGATGCCAGAAGGAAGAGGAAAAGATTGCGCTGCCGCCGTTCGATGGAGAGCGCGCCTTTGCGGAGGTGTCGGCGCTGGTGGAGATTAGCCCGCGCGATGCGGGAACGCCCGGGGGCCGGAAGGCGGCGGAGCATATTTTCCAACGGCTGGAAAGTTTCGGCGTTGTGGCCGAGATCGACACGTTTACGGACATGACCCCGGAGGGCGAAAAGACCTTCCACAACGTGATTGGCCGAATTCCGGGAAAGGCAGACCAGTGGATTATACTGGGGTCGCATTTCGATACGATGCCGGGGATTGATAATTTCCAAGGGGCAAACGATTCGGGCTCAAGCACGGGAATCCTGCTGGAGCTTGCGCGAATGCTAGCCCTTCGACCAGACCCAGGGCAGGCTAAACAAACTCCGGAAACGGGGGTTGTTTTTGCCTTTTTCGATGGCGAGGAAGGCATTGCGCACTACATTCCGGGCGACGGGCTGCACGGTAGCCGCCGGATGGCCGCTCAACTTCTCCAGACTGGCGAGCACAGGAAGATCAAGGCGATGGTGCTGCTCGATATGGTCGGCGACCGGGATTTGCATTTCACGGTTCCCTACAATAGCTCCCGCGAGCTGGCGAAGAAGGTGTTCGATGCCGCCCACGCGACTGGGCACCGCGACCGTTTTTCGCTTTCGCGAGGATCCATCATCACCGACGACCATGTCCCTTTCCTGGAAATCGGCATTCCGGCGATCGACATTATCGACTTCCGCTTTGGCTCGGAACCGGGGCTGAACAACCACTGGCACACCGAGGCCGACAACTTGGAAAACATCAGCGCGGAAAGCCTGGAAATCACGGGGAAAGTCACGCTCCAGCTATTGAAAAAACTGGCTTTCGATGAAATAGCCGACTAAACCAATGACATTTTAAACAATTCCATATAAACGGGCTTGCAAGTCATATTTGATTAACTACACTGCTTGCTCATTTTCATTGAAAATACCGGAGAAAAGCGATGGCCGAAGAACTGAAGCATTTGATCGAACAGATTCAGAAGGAAGGGGTTGAGAAATCCGAAGAACAGGCGAACACCATCATCTCCCAGGCCAAGGAAAAGGCCGCCAAAATCGTATCGGAAGCGGAACAAAAAGCGCATGATTCGCTGCTAAAATCCAAAACCGCATCGGAAGCCTTCGCGGAACGCTCTGTCAAAACCCTCGAGCAAGCCGCGCGCGACCTGCTGATTACCATCGGCCAAGGCTGCGAAAAAGTCGTTACCGAAACGCTCGGCAAAAACGTGTCTGAAGCCCTCTCCGGCGATTTGCTTGAAAGAATGATTTTCAGTGTCATCGAGCAGAACAAGGAAAGCTCGATCGAGCTGAGCGTCAGCGAGGCCGACAAGGCCGCTCTCACCGCCTTCTGCGCGGAGCAAGCCAAGCAATCCGGCCAGGAAATCGAGCTGGTTTCCGACTCCGAAATCCTCAGCGGTTTCAAGGTGGGATTCAAGGGCAAGAATGTCTACCTCGACTTTACCGGCGAAGCGGTTGCGGAAGCCCTCGCCACCTTCCTTCGCCCGGAACTCGCAAAGACCGTCAGCGGCGTCGCCCGCGAACAGCTTTCCAACGCCTAACCGGAACGCACCATGGCCTACTATTCACTTGTCGCCAGCCTGCCGACACTGCAAATCGGGGATGAACCCCCCTTCTCTTCCGAAGAATACATAGGCACCTGCGCGCAATGGGTCACCGAGCACGAGGTCAAGGTTCTGCGCAACATCCTCCTGAAGGAAGGCGATGGCCGATCCTGCCCGCACTGCACAGCATGGAGCAACATCGAGACGCAGCTGCGCAACGCCGTTGTCCGGCACCGCGCCCAGAAGCTGGGTGTGGATGCCAGGGAATACCTCCACCCGCACGATGGATTCAGCGGAACCATCGAAGCCTTGGTGACTGACGCCTTCACCCGCAACGACCCGGTTGAACTCGAAGAAGAACTCGACCGCGCCCGCTGGCAACTGGCCGAAGAACTGGTTGGGCAGGATCCCTTTAGCTTTGAAAAAGTGCT
Organism: uncultured bacterium; assembly: GCA_965372395.1. Classification (GTDB taxonomy): domain Bacteria; phylum Verrucomicrobiota; class Kiritimatiellia; order Kiritimatiellales; family Pontiellaceae; genus Pontiella. The sequence goes on along the minus strand of CBDVCB010000104.1, from coordinate 4,320 downwards.
GGCCTACGGCATCCAGTTGATGATCGTCGAGCGCTGGAACCGCATGGACGTGCATACGGGCAAGGAAAAGCTGGAGGCGGTCATTACAGCAAATACGCAAAAAGAAGAACAATCGGCCGGATCTGACTAATCCGATAGATCGAACACTTTCACGGAGAACCTACTATGAGCGAAAATACTGGAAAAATCGTTGGGGTGAACGGCAACCTGCTGAAGGTTGAGTTCAACAAGCCCGTCATCCAAAACGAAGTGGCCTATGCCTGCGTTGGCGACTTGAAACTGAAAGCGGAGGTAATCCGTATCCGCGGCAACAACGCCGAGTTGCAGGTGTTCGAAGACACCGTCGGCATTAAAGTCGGCGACCCGGTTGAATTTACCGGCGACCTGCTCTCCGTGGAACTCGGGCCGGGACTGCTGACCCAGGTTTTCGATGGATTGCAAAACCCATTGCCCGCCCTCGCCGAAGAGTGCGGTTTCTTCCTCCAACGCGGTAAATACCTCAAAGCCCTGCCCCGCGACACCCAATGGGCCTACACCCCCAAACTGAACGTCGGCGACACCGTCGTGGCGGGCGACACCATCGGCACCGTTCCGGAAGGCCTGTTCGAACACCACATCATGGTGCCGTTCGGCCTGCGTGGAAAGTGGACGGTTGAAAAGGTAACGCCTGCCGGCGAATACACGGTCGAAGAAGTTGTTGCCGTACTGAAGGACGACAAGGGCAACACCACCGAATGCAAAATCATACAGCTCTGGCCGGTGAAAATGCCGATCAAGTGCTACTCCGAGCGTCTGCGCCCGACCGAATCGATGGCCACCAAAATGCGCACGATCGACACCTTCTTCCCCGTCGCCAAGGGCGGCACCTACTGCATCCCGGGACCGTTCGGCGCCGGCAAGACCGTCCTCCAGCAGATCACCTCCCGCCATGCGGACGTCGATATCGTTATCATCACCGCCTGCGGCGAACGCGCCGGGGAGGTGGTGGAAACCCTCCGCGAATTCCCCGAGCTCACCGACCCGCGCACCGGCAAAAGCCTGATGGACCGCACGCTCATCATCTGCAACACCAGCTCGATGCCGGTGGCCGCCCGCGAAGCCTCGGTCTACACCGGCGTGACGCTCGCCGAATACTACCGCCAGATGGGGCTCGACGTTCTCCTGCTGGCCGATTCCACCTCCCGCTGGGCGCAGGCGCTCCGCGAAATGTCCGGTCGCCTCGAAGAGATCCCCGGCGAGGAAGCGTTCCCGGCCTACCTCGAATCGGTGATTGCCTCCTTCTACGAACGCGGCGGCGTGGTTCGCCTCAACAATGGCGAAACCGGCTCGGTCACCATAGGCGGCACCGTTTCCCCGGCTGGCGGCAACTTCGAGGAACCCGTAACCCAGGCCACCCTCAAAGTGGTCGGGGCCTTCCACGGCCTTTCCCGAAGCCGTTCCGATGCCCGCCGCTACCCGGCGGTCGATCCACTCGAAAGCTGGAGCAAATATCCCAGCATTGTGGACGAAAGCGGTGTTGCCGAAGCCCGAAAGCTCTTGCACGCCGGCAGCGAAGTCGGCCAAATGATGAAGGTGGTCGGAGAGGAAGGCACCTCGACCGACGACTTTGTCGTCTACCTCAAATCCGAATATGTGGATGCCACCTACCTCCAGCAAAACGCCTTCGACGAGGTTGACGCGGCCAACTCCGTCGAGCGCCAGGAATATGTCTTCGGCAAGCTGCTCAAGTTGCTGCGCACCAAAATGAAGTTTGCCGACAAGTCCGAGGCCCGCACCTTCTTCCAGCAGCTCACGCAAACCTGCCGCGACTGGAACGGCAGTGAATTCAAATCGGACGAATTTAAAAACATTGAAGAGCAAATGACCAAAAAGCTCGCGGAGGTTTCCGACTACACCGAGTAAATAGGCGACGCATGACAAACCCGAACTCCAAAAAGCCCCTTGCAAAAGGCGATGCACCGAATCTCATGGGAGACGAGGGCTATGTTGCGTTCATAAGGGACGTCAAGCAGCGCATCCTGTCTTCGCAGATCAAGGCGGCAGTCAGGGTCAACCAGGAATTGCTCCTGCTGTATTGGGATTTGGGCGAGCAGATTGTCGCCAAGCAGGCCGAGGCAAACTGGGGCGACGGCTTTCTGGGGCAGTTGAGCAATGATTTGCGGAAAGAATTCCCGGGAATGAAAGGGTTTTCCCGCCGCAACTTGTATGACATGCGTAGATGGATTCTTTTCTGGACACCAATTTGGCGACAAGTTGTCGCCAAACCAGAACCCTCCGAATTTGTGCGACAGCTTGTCGCACAAATCCCGTGGGGACACAACCTTCTCATAATAAACAAGATAAAGGATGGCGACGAAGCCCTGTTCTACGCCCGAAAGACTCTTGAAAACAACTGGTCGAGAGCCGTGCTGACCCACCAGATCGAAAGCGGACTCTACCAACGCGATGGCAAGGCCATCACTAATTTCGAGCAAACCCTGCCCGCCCCGCAATCGGATCTGGCCGGGCAGATGCTGAAGGATCCCTACTGCTTCGACTTCCTGATGTTGCGCGAAAAGCACGATGAAAAGGAGCTGGCAGATGCGCTGTGCGACCATCTCACGCAATTCCTGCTGGAACTCGGCGCGGGCTTTTCCTTTCTGGGGCGCCAGTTCCGGCTGGACATCGAAGGCGAAGAATACTTCATGGATTTGCTTTTCTACCATGTCCGGCTGCATTGCTACGTGGTCGCCGAATTGAAGACGGTGAAATTCAAGCCGGAGTTCGCCGGAAAGCTGAACTTCTACATTTCAGCGGTGGACGGCATGCTGAAGGCGGAACTCGACAGCCCGACCATCGGCATCTTGATTTGCAAATCGAAAAACGACACGGTGGTTGAGTACGCATTGAAGGATGTCAACAAGCCCATCGGCGTGAGTGAATACACCATTACCCGGAACCTTCCGGATGAGTTGAAATCATCGCTTCCGAGCATCGAGGAAATCGAGGCGGAACTCGACAGGACGGATTGAGAACGGAGAACATGAGCTATGCAGAATAAAGTCTATCACCGGATCGAACAGATCACCGGCAACGTCATCGTGGTCAAGGCCGACGGTGTAATCAACGGCGAGCTGGCACAGGTTGAGGCCATGCACGGCACCTCGCTTGCGCAGGTGATTCGCCTTGAAAACGATAATGTCTTCCTGCAGGTCTTTGCGGGTGGGCGCGGCATTGGAACCGATGCCAAGGTGCGCTTCCTGGGCCGCACCATGCAGGTGCCTTTCTCCGAAAACCTGCTGGGCCGCGTTTTCACCGGCTCCGGCAAGCCGCGCGACAACGGCCCGGAAATCACCGAAAACATGATCGACATCGGCGGTCCGTCCGTCAACCCGGCCAAGCGCATTATCCCGCGCAACATGGTACGGACCGGTATCCCGATGATCGACGTATTCAACACGCTGGTCGAATCGCAAAAACTTCCGATCTTCTCGGTAGCGGGCGAACCCTACAACGAACTGCTCGCACAGATCGCCCTGCAAGCCGAAGTCGACATCATCATCCTTGGCGGCATGGGCCTGAAGCACGACGACTACCTCTTCTTCCGCGACAAGCTCGACGAAAGCGGCGCGCTTTCCCGCTCCGTCATGTTTGTCCACACCGCCTCCGACCCGACGGTTGAATGCCTGCTTGTGCCGGATATTGCCCTGGCCGTCGCCGAAAAATTCGCCTTGGAAGACAAGCGCGTGCTGGTGCTGCTGACCGACATGACCAACTTTGCCGACTCCATGAAGGAAGTGGCCATCACCATGGAGCAGATCCCGTCGAACCGCGGCTATCCCGGCGACCTCTACTCGCAGCTCGCCGCCCGCTATGAAAAAGCCGTCGACTTCGAGGGCAGCGGATCGATCACCATTCTGGCGGTCACCACAATGCCGGGCGACGACGTGACCCACCCGGTTCCGGACAACACCGGCTACATCACCGAAGGGCAGTTCTACCTCAAGAACGGACGCATCGAACCGTTCGGTTCGCTCAGCCGCCTGAAACAGCAGGTGAACGACCGTACGCGCGACGACCATCGCGCCATCATGGACACCATGATCCAGCTCTACGCCTCCTTCAAGGAGACGCTTGAGAAGCAGTCGATGGGCTTCCGCATGAGTGATTGGGACAGCAAGTTGCTTAAATACGGAGAACGCTTTGAAGACGAAATGATGGACATCACCGTCAACCTCCCGCTCGAGGGCGCCTTGGATGCGGGATGGAAAATCCTGGCCGACTGCTTCGAACCCGCCGAAACCGGCATCGCCTCCAAGCTCACAGATAAGTTTTGGCCGA
>CBDVCB010000103.1:0-7699 GCA_965372395.1 uncultured bacterium | reverse complement strand
GTGGAATGGGCTTTGCTGCCTACGGAATCTACGGTTGAATCCTATCCGCGCATCCAGTTAATACGCTGCCTTGAATCATTCGTGGCGAAGCGCTTCGATCGGATCCATGAGTGCGGCGCGGCGGGCGGGGTAGATCCCGAAGACGACGCTGACGGAAACGGAAACACCGAAGGCGATCGCAAAAGCGGGGAAGGTCAGCACGGTGCGGACGTGGGCAAATGCGCTGATCCCCAGCGGAATCAGCGCGCCGAAGACGAGACCAATCGCCCCACCGGAGAGCGAGAGGATGAGCGTCTCCATCAGGAACTGCTGGACGATGTCGCGGCGGCGGGCACCGAGGGCGCGGCGGATGCCGATTTCGCGGGTGCGTTCGCTGACGGTGGCGAGCATAATGTTCATGATACCGATGCCGCCGACGATCAGGGAGATGGCGGCGATGGAGCCGAGGACTATGTTGAAGAGGCGGCGGGTTTCGCGCGCCTGCCGAATGAGTTCGAGCGGAACCACGATGCTGTAGTCTTCCTGCTCGTGGTTTTTCTGAAGGATTCGCCGGACGGCGACGACGGCGTACGGCACGTTTTCCTGACGGTCGATGGTCAGGATCAACTCATGGAGTTCGATCTGCTCAAACACGCTCCCGCCTTCGGTCCATTGCATAAAAAGATCGCCGTGCTTCTGCTGGTAGGTCGACAGCGGAATGTAGACCTTCTGGTTCTCTCCCGTCAGCCACAGCTCGCCCGAAGCGGGTAGCTCGCCCTGGGCAATGTCGCCGACAACGCCGACGACCGAGTAGACATCGCCGGAGATGGCTAGGGTTTGGCCAACGGGGTCGTACCCGGCAAACAGCAACCGCGCCAGACGCGACCCGATCACGCAGACCGGCGAACCGGAATCCATATCCGAGTGGGTCAGGAAACGGCCGCGCACCAAGCGGTGACGCTGCACCCGCAGAAACCAGGGGACCGTGGCCACCACGTCGGTTTGCTGCCGGCGCCCCCGGAACTGGACATCGTAGCGCAGCACCTTCATGGGCGTACTGGCCTCTAGGCTGGGCACAAACTGCGAGAACTGTTCGGCATCCGTGTATTTCAATCCATAGGCGGCCACCTGAAGGCCACGGCGACCGGAGGAGGTCTCCTCCTTCTTGGGAACCTTCACGCTCTTGATGAGGATATTGTTGCTCCCCATGCGCTGGATCTTTTCCTGGATCTCTTGGTTGGCCCCCTCGCCCACGCTGAGCATCGCCACTACGGAACAGACGCCGAAAATGATGCCGAGCATGGTCAGCCCCGCGCGCAGCTTGTACTGGCCAAGGTTCTTCACGGCCAGCTTCACCATCCGTTCTAGGGGCATGCTTTTCATGGCGTGGTTCCGCCCTTCCATAGGTTGTCCACGATTTCGCCGTCGAACACGCGGATCTCGCGCTGGGCGCGATTAGCCACGTCGTCGTCGTGGGTCACCATCACGATGGTTTTTCCTTCGGCGTGGAGCTCGTCGATGAGCTCCAGGATTTCGTGCCCGGTTTTGGAGTCGAGGTTGCCGGTGGGTTCGTCGGCCAGCATCAGGATGGGGTCGGCCACCAGCGAACGGGCAATGGCGACGCGCTGCTGCTGTCCGCCGGAGAGTTCCATGGGTTTATGCTTCAGCCGGTCGGAAAGCCCCATGCGCTCCGCCAGCGCCTCCGCCCGTTCGCGGGCATTAGATTCCGAAACCCCTTGGTAGAACAGGGGCACCTCAATGTTTTCCAGCACACTGAGCTGGGGGATCAGGTTGTAGGACTGGAAGATAAAGCCGATGCGCCGGGAGCGGACCTCGGAAAGCTGCTCGTCGGAAAACCCCGAGATATCCTCCCCGCCGAGCAAATATTGCCCGGCCGTGATGCGGTCGAGGCAACCGAGCAAATTAAGCATGGTGGATTTCCCGCAGCCGGAGGCTCCCATGACCACCGCATACTCCCCGGGATTGATCTGCAAGGAGATCCCCCGCAGAGCCGTCACCTTCAGCGGGCCGTTCGCATACTCCTTGACGACATTCTTCAGCTCGACGATCGGAACGGTCATTCCTTTTCCTGTTCCTTTTTTTTGCCGGACTCCGCCGCCTTTTTCAGGGGGCTTTTCCGCAGCCGCGTGTCGGACTCCATCTCGACCTCCGCATAGAGCAGCAGTTCCTCGCCCTCCTCAAGCCCATCCACGATCTCGATGCGGGTCGTATTGTATTTTCCGGCCCGCACCTCCCGCAGCTTCCGGCGTCCGCGGCGAACCACATAGACATAGCGCTGGTCGCCGTCGGAGACCACCGACTGGATCGGCACATGCAGGACCTGAACCATGCTGTCGGTCACAATCTCGACCGTGGCGGACATGCCCGGCTTGAGCGGGGCGGCGGTTCCATCCTCGACCGCAAGCATGATGGTGTAGGTTTTCACGCCCGTGCTAAACCAGCCTTGCGAATCCGGCACGGCGCTGACCTTCTTCACCCGGGCATGCAGAATCACCCCCGGCAGGGCATCGAGCGTCGCCACCGCCTGTTGCCCGACCGATACCTTGTCGATCATCGCCTCCGGAATACCCACGCGAATGTTCCATGCGCTGAGGTCTGGGAACGAAAGGATCCGCTGGCGATAATAGACGGTGGTTCCTTCTTCGATACCTTGATCCGATCCACGGCGGCCGCCGCCTTTCGGATAAAAAACCTGCCCGGAAAAATCGGCGTGGATGGTGGTGTTTTCAAGTTGCTCTTCGCGGGTCACGAGCTGGTTTTGCTCAATCTTCAACCGGGTCTTTCTCGATTCAATCCCCGCCTCTTTGCTCATCACATCCGAAACGATGGTTTTCTTGAGCCGCTCCAAGGAGGATGCGGCATTGGCAACCGCATTTTCCAGCTCCTTGCGCTGCTTCACCGAGGTATATTTTTTAAGGATTTCCAGATCCTTGGTCTTGTTGCGCACCTCGATTTGCTTGCGCTCCACCCCCAGCTTGTCGGAATCAAGCTCATCCTTGTTGGAAAAACCCTTGTCGAAAAGCTCCTGCGTGCCTTCCAGTTCGCTGAGCGCTTTCTTCAGCTCCTGCTCGGCCAAATAGATGTCCGACGACGCCTTGTCCACCATCTGCGTATATTCCACTTCTTCATATTTTTGCAGATCCAACGCGGCCAGCTCGACCTTTAGCTCGGCACTTTCAAGATCGGCGGTGTTCTTGAGCTTTGCGATTTCAAGCGTCTCTTCGGAAAGCTTCAGACTCGCTTCGGCCTCGGCCACATCCGACTTTTGGTCCAGATAGCGCTCCTGCAACGCACTCGATTCGAGCACCACCAAGAGCTGCCCGTTCGTCACGTAGGCTCCGTCATCCACAATCTCGACAATCTTCGCGTCGGGATAGGCTTCGTTCAGGAGATCGCGACTGCTTTTCGCCTGCAGCTCGCCCGCCTGGAGAATGCTCACCACGAGGTCGCCACGCTCCACGCGGCAAAGGTGCGCATTTTCTGAATCAATGCGGTCGGCCTCGTTGCCAGGCACGAGGGCCAGCAACACCACGAGGGCCGCAGCGATCCCCGTTCCGATCTTGACGCTACGGCGTTGCCACAGCTGTGCCGCTATTTCCATCCACTTTTTCATACCACATTCCCTTTGGGTCGATTTCAAAACGTTCGATGGCATCCCAGAAGCGGAGCCGGTTGATGGTGTAGTCCACCAGCGAGACCGTCGCCTCGTTCCCGGAACTCAGCAAGTCGTCCTGCGCGTCGAGCAGGTCGCGCGTAAGCGCCTTGCCCTGCTTGAGCAGCAGCGTCGTATTCTCCACTCGCCGCTCCGCGAGCTTCACACTCAGCAAGCGGTTTTTATAAACGGATCGATTGCGCTCCAGTTTTCGCCACAGGTCGCGCACGCTTCGCTGGACATCCGATTCGTCCTCCTCCAACGTGCGCCGCTCGCGATCCAGCGTGATTTGCGCAATGCGGTAGCGGTTGCGCTTTTCCGTCCAGTCGAACGGCAGGTTCAGATCCACCCGCAAATCCTGGCTGACATCCGTGCTGTTCGAAAATGGTTTTTTCACATCATAGGTCACGCCGAGGTTCGGCAAGAAGTTGCGGCGTTCAATCTCCAGCTTGCGCACCTTGTCCTCCACCTGCTCCCGCTGGCTGACCAGATCGAGCCGGTTCGAGGCCGCCGAAAGCACCGCCTCGTCCAGCGTGATATCCACCTGCACCAATCCGCGCTGCTCGAGGTTTTTCAACTCCTGCGGATCCGGCTCCACATTCAGCTCGATCGGTAGCCCCAGCGTAAACCGGAAATCGTCGAGCGTCGTTTGATAATCCGTCTGCGATACCGTCCAGCGGTCGGCGGCGTTGAGTTCGCTCTGGCGCGCCTGCGCGGCCTCGAAATCCGCGATGCGGCCCGCTTTGGCATACGACTCGGACCGTTCGCGGTTGGCGATGGAGCTCTCGTAGTTCTTGCGTTCGTTGGAAAGCTGGTCGAACGAGCGCAGCGTCGAATAGTACTGCGAGGTAATATCGATCACAAAGTTTTGCTGATAGCGCTTAAAGTCGCGAACGGCATAGATCATATCGCGCTCGGCCTGGCGCAGCGGTTCCTTCGTTACCAGTGGCCCAAAGCCGTTGAGCAGCGGCTGGACAATACTCAAGGAGAGCGCGTTGTTGACGTCGGTAACGTCCGTATCCGCAAAATAGCTGAGCGTATTCTGGCTAAAGTTCAGCGTCACCTTTGCGCCCGTGGCCAATGTTTTTTTCACCGCCAAATCAAGCCCCGAGTCCAGCCCGTTGTCGCCAAAGGTTTCCGTGGTACCATCCTTCAACGAGGTGGAGGAACCACTAGCGTAGGCCGATCCACTATAGTTGACGTTGAAATCCTTCTGCACCTCGGTCAGGTTGAGGGCCTCGATAAAGAGCGACTCCTTGCGGGTCTGATACGAGCGGCTATTGGCCATCGCAATCGCGAGGGTATCCGAGAGCGACAGCAGCTCCGCCTCTCCCCGCTGCGCATCGTACTCGAACAAGGCGCGGATCCGCTCGGTCTCCTCCTGGTTGATCGTGAAGGGCGCAACCTCTCCCAAGGCATTCCGCTGCGACCACGCAATATTCCCGTAGGCCGCACGGTCCGCCCGCTTCTGCGCATAGTTTCCAATCTTCGTGCACGAGGAAGCCAGCACCACCACCGCCAGAAGGATGCCGAACCTAAAATAGTTTGAAGACAGGGGTTTCATGAAATAACAAGACGTTGATGCTACGGAAAAACGGACACCCCAACAAACCTTTATTGGGCGAATCGCACCGTCCGTAAAAAGTCTTGGTTTCTCGGTGGTCCGTTGATATTTTCGGCAGGTTCTTGAACCACAAAAAACGGATGCCCGATGAAACGAACGCTACTGATTATTTTTGCGCTGGTCCCAGGCCTTCTCCCCGCGCAAGCCGAGGAACCCCGCCCCAAGATCGGACTGGTGCTCGGCGGTGGCGGCGCACTGGGCCTGGCGCACGTTGGTGTGTTGCAGGAGCTTGAGGAGCTGAAAATCCCGATCGACTACATCGGCGGCACCAGCATGGGCGCGGTGGTGGCAGGGATGTATGCCTCGGGCATGTCCCCGGACGAAATCGAACAGCGCTTCACATCGCTCAACTGGTGGGACGTGCTCAAAGACCGCTCACCCTACCCATTCCTCGACTACCGCCGAAAGCTCGATGACCTCCGTTTCATGGGAGTGGAATTTGGTTTCAAGGATTGGAGGATCCTTTATTCCCCCGGCATGGCCTACGGCCAAAAACTCAACAACGTACTCGAAACCTTTAGCCTCAATAGCACCGGCATCACCGACTTCGACCAGCTAAACATTCCCTACCGCGCCATCGCCACCGACCTGCCCAGCGGAAAATCGGTCGCCCTCAAGTCGGGAAACCTTGCGCTCGCCATGCGTGCGAGCATGGCCGTGCCCGGCGCATTCACCCCCGTCCGCATGGACGGCATGGTACTCGTCGACGGCGGCATCCTTAACAACATTCCCGTTGATGTGGTTAAAGGCATGGGGGCCGACATCATCATCGCCGTCGACGTCGGTGCCGCATCCGCCGAAAAAGGAGCCAGGGGCGACTTCCGCTCGCTCGGCGAAGTGGTGGGCCGCACCTATTCCCTGATGCAGCGCCCCGAACAGGAAAAGCAACTTGCCCGCGCCGACCTCGTCATCGCCCCGCACCTGCCCGACACCTCCGCCTCCCAGTTCCACCTCGCCGCAGCAATCATCCCCGTCGGCCGCGAAGCCGCCCAGCAGCTCCACACGCAACTCAGCGCCTACGGCGTCAACGATGCCGCCTTCCAAGCCTACCTCAAAAAGCAACGCCAGCGGCACAACGAAGAGATCATCATCAACAGCATCAAGATCACGGGGAACAAAGCGGTTTCCGAAACCGTCATTCGCGACCGCATCAAAACAAAGGAAGGCCCGTTGCAACTGAGCACGCTGCGCGAAGACCTCAACCGCATCCACGGCATGGGCGACTTCCAAACCGTTACCTACAGCCTTAACCCCACCGACGATGGCCACGAACTCGAATGCAACACCGTCGAAAAATTCTGGGGACCCACCTACCTCCATTTTGGCACAAAAGTGGAAGTCACCACCGATGCCGCCGCGCTCTGGAGCATCCTCCTCAACTATACCCGCACGCAACTCAACCCCCTCGGCGGGGAAATCCAGATTGATCTCGAAGGGGGTGGGCACAAGCGATATGTCAAAGGCGAATGGTACCAACCCGTCTCCTGGGGCGAACACGTCTTCCTCGCTCCGTCGCTTGTCTATTCAGGAGAAGACCTCGATTTTTATGTGGGGAACACCGACGTTGCCGACATCGAACAGCACCTCACCTACGGCGCGCTCGACGCTGGCGTCAGCTTTTTTGAGTATGGCGAGATCCGCGTCGGCCTGCTCGGCGGCCATGCCAAGGTCGACGGCCATAGCGGATTCATCGCACTGGAAGGAATCAGCGACACCGTCGTGGCCGCCACCACCCGCCTGCGGCTCGACCAGCTCGACGACCCCATCTTTCCCACCAAAGGATACCAGCTCAACCTCGACGGCCTGTTCGCTTTCGAAGAGCTCGGCTCATCCGAAACCTTCAGCGAACTGGAGCTACAAGCGATCCTTCCGCTCACCTTCGGGCCACATACGATCATTCCCAAGCTGGCTCTCGGGAGCAGCCTTGGAACCGAGCTCCCCTTCTATGCGGCATTCGATGTGGGCGGCCTCGAAAGCTTTGCCGGCTACGCCCCCTACCAACTGCGCGGAAACTACTACGGCGTCGGGAGCCTCGGCTACCGCTACGAGCTGGGAAAGCTCCCTCCCACCCTCGGCAACGGCCTCTTTGCAATGGCGCGCGTCGATGCCGGGAACGCATGGTTCCGTGCCAGCGACGCCCGACTCAAAAACGTGGACTACGGAGCGCTGATTGGCCTCGGCGCCGACACCATCGTCGGTGCCTGCCAGATTGCCGTGGGAAAAGCCGAAAGCACCAACACACGCTTTTACTTTTCTATCGGGAACACGTTTTAATAGCGCCCGCAGGGCGCATTAAATATCCGTTTATGATATAAAATCGCCAAATTTAAGGCCATTTTACCCCGGAATATATCATAGATCATATAAATAAACGTGGCTAGCTGATTGACTCAAGTGCCCCTGTATATAGTATGACCGACATG
>CBDVCB010000102.1:0-7990 GCA_965372395.1 uncultured bacterium | reverse complement strand
TACATTAATTCGTTGCTATCCCCCAAGAAGCACCACCAGCGCGCCGGCGATACCGGCGATGGCGGAGATCGGGAAAAACCTAACATGCACCGGAATACTCTGCAAGTAGGCCGCACCGAATGCCCCGCCCGATACGAGCAGGGCAATAAATGAAAGCGTCCCGCCGACCGACATCCACAGCAGCACCAGCGCCGCGAATGAAACAAGATGCGTGATGGCCGCAACCAGCTGAGCCCCGAACAAACCCAGTGCCGCCGGGATGCTGCGCACCCCGTTTTCACGGTCGAAATCGATGTCCATCAATGCGTAGATCATGTCGAACCCGCTGATCCAGCAGAAGGTAAAGATCGCCAACAGCACCACTTCAGGTGTGAAGGAAAAACCATTCGTGACCGCCACAAAAGCACCGAGAGGGGCAAGCCCCAGGCAAACGCCAATTCCATAATGACACAGCGGCGTGAAACGCTTGAGCAGGGAATAAAGCGCCAGCGGAACCAGCGGAACCAGCGAAAACTTCAGCACCGTCGATCCCAGCAACGCGCATCCGACAAAATAGATCACCAACCCAACCAGCGCCACGCCATAGCCCTGGGTCATGGAGAGCTTGCCCGACGGAAGCTCGCGGTTTTTGGTGCGCGGATTTTTTGCATCGATGTTTTTATCGAGGATCCGGTTGACCGCCATGCCGAACGTGCGCGCGCCCAATCCGACCAACGCAATCAGCAGCAGCGCTTTAACCGGCGGACACTGTCCCCCTGCCCCGAGCCACGCCCCGGCGAACAATAGCGGCAGGCTGAAAATCGTATGTTCCACCTTCGTGAAGGAGTGGAGTTTTTGCAGCAATGTAGACGAGGCATCTTGCCTCGTTTGGCTTGGGTTAGGCGCGTCCAAAACCTGAAAAACCGCCTCGGCCACCGTTTCGGAAACGGAAGCGATGTGCGTTTGGATGTCGGCCTTGCCGTTCCCGTCGCCAAAGTCGGTCACGCCTTTGATCATGATGCAGGGAACATTGTGCGCTTCGCACACGCGCGCGACGGCATAGCCTTCCATATCGACCAGCTCTCCGTATTTGCATAGCTCGCGCTTGCGCTCCGGCTGGAAGACCGGATCCACCACGGTTACCAATCGCTTCAGCCCAAAACCAACACCCACCTTGACCGCCGCATTGAGTTTTTCAACGCTGACCATCGACACGCGATAGACTGCGCCGCGTTTAAGGCGGTTGTTCAGTGCCCCGCAAACGCCCGCGTTGACAATGGAAGTGCACCCGTGGTCTTTCAACAGTTTTTCGGTGGCAATCCGCGCCGCCTCCATGCCCATGCCGGAAACAACCGTGACGGTGCCGGCCGGCTCTCCCCGATCCAGAAACGGTTTCGCCTCCATCTCCGTCGCAAATAAAATTCCAATCATTAAAACCCTCTCTGTTTTTTCTTTTGCAGCGAATGAATGTAAAGCAACGAATCTCGGACCCTGATTCGCTGCTTTACATTCATTCGTTGCCAATCAAATTATCCCTGCATCCCCTGCCATCTGTTGCAATTTATCGATCGCTGCGCGGCCTTCGTCGCCGAGGTCGAGGGTAAAGTCGTTGACGTAGGTTTCAATGTGCTCCCGGATGACGTTATCCTCCAGTTCCTGCGCATGGGCTTTGACGTATGCAGTTGTCGAAGCAGGATCATCGATCGCGGCTTGGATCGACTGCGTCAAGCGCGTTTCAAACTCCGCGATGCGTTCCGCACCCAGGCTTTTCTTGGCGGCGATGCAGCCGAGCGGGATCGGCAGACCCGTCTTCCCCTCCCACCAGTCGCCGAGATCTTCCACACATTGGAAGCCGCGTTTTTCGAAAACGAAACGGCCTTCGTGGATAACCACCCCGGCATCGGCCTTGCCCGATTCGACCGCGTCCATGATCTGGTCGAACGGCATGAAGATGCGGTTCTTGAGTTCCGGATTCCAGAGACGGAGCAATAGGTGCGCCGTGGTGTATTCGCCGGGGATGGCCACCACGGAGTTGCCGGTCAATGGTTGATTGCCTTTGGTGATGACCATTGGCCCGCAGCCACGACCCAGCGCGGCACCGACATTGAGCAATTGGTATTTGTCCTGCAACAGCAACCACGCGTGGAACGAGAGCTTGGTGATGTCGAATGTTTCCTCGAACGCCATGCGGTTGAGCGTTTCGACATCGTGCAGGTGCACCTCGATGTCGTGCTCCAGCGCCAACTGGCAGAAGACGAACGTATCATTGGGGCACGTTGAAAATGCACAGGTTAGATGGCTATTTATCATTTGCCTACAAAACGACCGCGTTTAAACATGTATATCATTACAGTTTTATAAATTAATGATTGAAACGATCATCATTCCAGTTATTATCCACTCCATCAATTTCAAATCGAGGTAAATAATGAAAGCACAACCCGACTTAACGCAAGTGGAAAAGGACAAACTGGAGATTAATCCGGACTTTGACTTCCGCGAGATTGCCAAACGCCCGTTCGAGGACATCACGCCCAACGAACTGGCGATGTTCAAGTGGAGCGGCGTCTACCACCAACTGCAACCCAGTTTCTTCATGATCCGCGTCGTAACCCCCGGCGGTCGCATGACCACCCATCAATTTAACCGGGCGGTCGACCTCGCAGAAACATATGCCCAGAACGAGCTTTGCATCACCACGCGCCAGACGCTCCAGTTCCATTGGATCCGTCAAGAGGACATCTACAAGATTATCGAGGGCATGGCCGAGGTCGGCATCACCACCAAGAACGGTTGCGGCGACGTGCCGCGCAATATTATCGGCGACTCCCTTGCCGGTGCCGGACCCGACCAGATCGGTGACTCGCTCAAGCTCATCCGCTGGATGGCTGATGACGACGAAATCCAGAACCAACGAAACCTGCCGCGCAAGCACAAGATCAGCGTGGCATCCAGCAACGATGCACTCGCCCAAACACTAATGAACTGCCAAGGCTGGGTGCCGGTTGAACGCGACGGAACGGTCGGCTGGAAATACCACGCCGGAGGGGGGCTTGGTGCCCGCCCCTACCTCGCCAAGGCCATTTTTGATTGGGTCCCGGAAGAGCTGGTTCTCGATGTCACCCGCGCCACCATCGAGGCGTTCCGCCGCCACGGCGACCGCCGCCGCCGCGCACACGCCCGCCTGAAGGTGGTCGTCGACAACATGGGTGCCAAGAAATTTGGTGAGGTTCTCATCGATATCATGAAGAAAAAGGGTGTCCATGGGTTGGACTCCATCGAGTTGGCCACCGACCCCGTCCCGGCCATTGGAAGAATGTCCATCAACGGCGAGGCCGTCATTCCGCAAAAGGACGCCGGCAAGAGCATCGTGCGCATCATGATCGAGCGCTCGGAACTCGCGACGGCGCAGTCGCGCGCGATTTCCAAGCTGGCCGATGATCTCGGCGGCGGTATCGTCATGTTCACCAACCGCCAGAACATCGAGCTGCACGACGTGCCAAATGAAAACGTCGAGAAGCTGATTGAGGCCATCCACGGAGCGGGCTTCCGCACCGAAGGCCACGAACACCTTCCCGACATCGTCGCCTGCGTGGGAACCACGATGTGCAAGATGGCCATCTCCGACTCGCCGGATGCCTACCGCCGCCTCTACAATGCACTGGCCACCGACGAGAAATATTGGAAAGCCATCGGCACCCTGCGCATCAATATTACCGGTTGCCCGAACAACTGCGCCCATGCATGGATTGCGGATATTGGCCTGCGCGGCACCCGCACCCGCAATGCAGAAGGCGGCAGCATCGAGGGCTACAGTATATTTGTTGGCGGAAAGCTGAGCGAAGCCGGGAAAATTTCCGAATATCTCTGCGACGCACCAACCGAAGAGATCGTCTCCGCCGTGCGCAAGGTGCTCGACACCTACCTCGAAAACCGCAACAGCGACACCGAGCTGTTCGTCGACTTCTGCGAACGCATCGGCATCGAACAATTTCAGGAACTTGTAAAATGAACCCGTTCCTGAACGAAGCCGAAGAGCTGATCAACGCCGGACAATGCAACGAGGCGGTGGAGCTGCTCTGTCGCCAAGGGGTGCCGGAAGATACCCGCGTCTGCGAACTGATCGCCCTCGCCCACCACCAACGCGACACCGCACGGGGCGATGTCTTCTCCGCCGTCGTATTTGCAGCCCGCGCACTGGCGCAAGGCAGCACCAATCCGCGGATGCAAGAGATCATCGAGGCCTCCAAACGGCAGAACAAGGCTAGCGACGCGCACCTTGTTCCGCAGGACTACACGCTCGGGGGCTGGGACGAAAAGCGCGGGGAGGTCGATGCCCCCCTCTCCTCCTGCGCCCTCTCCAAACTCAACGGCAAAGCCGATACCCCGAAGGATTTTGACTGGCTCGGTAAAAACATTCCCTGCCAGAAAGCCTGCCCGGCCTCGACCGACATCCCCGGCTACCTCTCGGCCATCTATGAAGGCCGCCACAAAGACGCCTATTTGATCAACCTGCGCGACAACGTATTCCCCGCCGTGCTGGGTCGTGTTTGCGCTCGCCCGTGCGAGTCGGAGTGCCGCCATGGATGGGATGGTCTTGGCGATCCGGTTGCGATCTGCTTTTCGAAGCGTTCGTCCGCCGACTTCAAGCAACAGGACCTAGTCGTTATGGACAAATGGTTTTCGGACTCCGGCAAACGAGTCGCCGTCGTCGGCTCCGGCGTGGCCGGACTAACCGCCGCCCGCCAACTTGCGTTGCTCGGCCACAAAGTAACCGTCTACGAAAAGCACCACACCCCCGGCGGCATGATGAACCAGGGCATTCCGGTTTTCCGCCTGCCGCGCGAGATTATCGCCAAGGAGATCGAGCAGATCACCGCGCTGGGCGTTGAAATTGTTTGCAATACCGAGATTGGAAAAACAATCACCCTTTCCGAACTGACCGGGCAAAACGACGCCGTCGTAATGGCGGCCGGAACGCTGCGCCCGAACCTGCTCGACCTGCCGGGCAAGGAACTCGAAGGAATTCGCCACGGCCTCGACTTCCTGCTGGAAGTCAACGACACAGGAACGACGGAAGTCGGCGATCGGGTCGTCGTGATCGGCGGAGGCTTCACCGCCATGGATTGCGCGCGTACTGCACGGCGCCTCGGCGCAACGACCGTTCAAATCGAGGAGGAAAAGGCCGACATGATCGCTTCCGGATCGATCCTTCGCATTCCCAAAGGCAACGTAGGGGTCTGGTACCGCCGCTCTGTTGATGAAATGCTCGTCACCCCCGGCGAAATCGAAGAGCTGGAACACGAGCATATCCCGCTCGAAACGATGGTGAGTCCAAAGGCTTATATTGGCGAAAACGGCAAGGTTGCGACCATGCAATTTGTTCGCACCGAACTGGGCGAACCCGATGCCAGCGGACGCCGCCGTCCGGTCGATATTGCCGGAAGCGAGTTTGAACTCCCGGTCGATACGGTGCTGTTGGCCACCGGCCAGTTCCCCGATACGACATGGATCGACGAGACGCTCAAGAGTGAGCTGGTCGAAGAAGATGGCTGGCTCAAAAGCGGAACCGCCTTTGCTACCGCGCGCGACAAGATATTTGCCGCGGGCGACTTTTCCACCGGTGCCAGTTCACTCATCCAGGCCATCGGCCATGCCAAGGATTGCGTCCGAACGGTCGACGAGTTCCTTACCGGCAAGGTACGCCTGAAGGATGCCGCAAGGATTGAAGACGTGACCGGATCCGGCCGCATCCGCGAGATGGATGCGGTTCCGCTTCAACCGATGCCGACCATCGGCCTCGGAGCGCGCGACCTACCGACCGAGGTCGAACTGGGCTTCGGCGAAGAAACCTCCGTCGACGAGGCACAGCGTTGCTACCAGTGCCACTACAAGTACGAGATCGATTCCGACAAATGCATCTACTGCGACTGGTGCGTGAAGGCCAAGCCGCGCCCGGACTGCATCCTGAAGGTGAAGGAACTCAAACATGACGATGAAGGCCGTATTGTCGGATGGGATATCGCCGAAAAGGCGGACGAGGTTAACCTGATCTGGATCAACCAAGACGACTGCATCCGCTGCGGCGCGTGCGTTGCCGCCTGCCCGGTCGACGCGATCAGCATCCAGAAGGTATCGCTGGTGACGGAGCCGGTTCTTCAGGAGTAGCCCGTGACTGGTGGAAATCTCAAGGATCTTTTCGCGGCCAAGCGCAAACCAAAGGAAACGAAAACCTCCCGGCCCGCAACGCCGCGCGACGTTCAATGGGTCGAAAAAAATGTTCCTTGCCAGAAGGCTTGCCCGGCAGGAACCGACATCCCGGCCTACCTGACCGCCATCGCCGAGGGCGACCCCGGCGAGGCGTATCGGATCAACCTGCGCGACAATATCTTTCCCGCCGTGCTGGGCCGCGTCTGCTCGCGCCCGTGCGAAGTGGCCTGCCGCCACGGCTGGGAGGGACTCGGCGATCCGGTGGCGATCTGCTTCTCCAAGCGTTCGGCGGCCGACTTCCAGCAACAAAAGCTCGTGGTGCTCGATCCGTGGTTCGAAACCAGCGGCAAGCGGGTTGCCGTGGTGGGCGGCGGCGTAGCCGGATTGGCCACCGCACGCCAGCTTGCGCTGTGCGGACACGAGGTGGTGGTGCACGAGAAACACGACCGGCCCGGTGGAATGCTGAACCAAGGCATTCCTGAGTTTCGCCTGCCGCGGAAAATCATCGACCACGAAATCGATCAAATCAAAGCGCAGGGCGTGGAGATCGTTTGTAATTCATCGATAGGAAAAGAAATCACATTGAGTGCGTTAATGGAGCAATACGATGCTGTCGTCATGGCAGCGGGAACGCTGGACCCCAACCTGCCCGACCTGCCCGGCCACAAACTGGAGGGCATCCGCCACGGGCTTGATTTTCTGACGAAGCTCAATACCTCCGGAAAAGCGGACCTGGGCGAGCGCGTGATTGTGATCGGCGGCGGATTTACCGCCATGGACTGCGCGCGCACTGCCGTGCGCCTCGGTGCCAACACCAAGGTTTGCTACCGACGCGGTGAAGCCGAAATGCTCGTGACCCCCGGTGAACTCGAAGAGCTTGGGCACGAACAAATTCCGCTTGAATACATGGTGGCGCCCAAGGCCTACATCGGAACGGACGGGCGGGTTTCCGCCATGCGTTTCGTGCGCACGAAGCTGAACCACGAGCGCCGGCCGGTCGAGATCGAAGAAAGCGGATTCGAGGTGCCGGTGGATACCGTTTTGCTGGCCACCGGCCAGTCCGCCGACATGGCGTGGATCGACGAAGTCCTCCGCAAAGGACACGATAAGCTCTTTTCCGCGGGCGACTTTTCCAATGGCGCGAGTTCGCTGATCGAAGCAATTGCCGATGGGAAACAGTGCGCGCGGAGCGTGGATACGTTCTTGATGGGGGCGGAACGGCTGGCGGAAGTCGTCGTGACCGAGGTCGCGAAAAAGACCGGTCGCACGCTCAAGATGGATGCAATCGCGCGCCAACCCATGCCGGCGACTCCCCTCGCCCAGCGCGACCTGCCAACGGAAGTGGAGCGAGGCTACGATGAAACGGCGGCCATGGAAGAGGCCAAGCGCTGCTACCGCTGCCACTACAAGTTTGAGATCGATCCGGTGAAGTGCATTCTATGCGACTGGTGCATCGAAGCCCGGATCCGCCCCGAATGCATCCTATCCCTGAAAACCCTTCAGAAGGATGAGCAAGGCACCGTCGTCGGCTGGGAGGTTTCGGAGCACCGCCGCGACCGTCGCCAAGTCTGGATCAACGAAGAGGAGTGCATCCGATGCGGGGCTTGCGTGGCGGCCTGCCCGGTCGATGCGATCAGCATCCAAAAAGTATCACTGATGACGGAACCAGTTCTCTAGCACCTTACTTTGAAAACTTCATCACGTTTGCGCAGGATTTTTACAGAATAATTTTGAACAGAATGATTTTCCATAGCGGCATCCCCGCAATTATTCTGTTCAAAATTATTCTGTTTGGGGTTTT
>CBDVCB010000101.1:0-8418 GCA_965372395.1 uncultured bacterium | reverse complement strand
TCACTTGACCAGATAATACTGCACGGGTCAACATATAATGTGCCTGTCACTTTATTATTACTTTCATTGCGGAACCTATTCCGCCCTCCGCAACGAATAAGGATTGTCACGAAAAGGGAATCGGCTACCCTTCGATCCATGAACACACTCGGGGAAATCGGCGAACATGCCGCCATAGAAAGACTCGCCGCCACGCTCGGAACCCATCCGGATCTGCGCACCGGCGCGGGCGACGATTGCGCCGTGGTATCACTTCCCGGCACGGAAATCGACCAGGTCTTCACCACCGACCCCGTTATTGAAAACGTCCACTTCCTGCCGACCGATCAACCCGAACGCGTCGGAAACAAAGCCGCCGGGCGGGTGCTCAGCGATATCGCTGCGATGGGCGCACAACCGCAGTGGATACTCGTCAACGTCGTCGCCCCGCCGAAGCAAGAGGTTGGGGCACTTGAAAAAATCTATGACGGGATCAACGCGCTCTGCCGTCGCTTCGGCGCCACATTGATCGGCGGCGACCTCGCGCAGGGGATGTGTCTGGAATTGCATGTGTTCGGCACCGGAACGCTTCCTGCCGGAACCGCGCTGCTGCGTTCCGGTGCGAAGGTGGGCGATGCTATTTTCACGACCGGCCCGCTCGGTGGCAGCATCGACGGGAAGCACCTCGATTTTATTCCGTGCATCGAAGAAGGCATTTTTCTGCGCGAATCCGGTCGGGTGCATGCGATGATGGATATCAGCGACGGACTCGCCACCGACCTCCGCCATATCCTCCGTGCCAGCGGCGTCGGTGCGATATTGGATGCCGCCGCCATTCCCCAGAACGGCACCCTCGAAAACGCGCTTTACGATGGTGAGGATTTCGAGCTGCTCTTCACCGTCAGCGCGGAAGACGCGACGGCTTTGCAAGCGCAATGGGCCGAACATTTTGGAACGCACCTTTCAATGATTGGCCGGATCACGGATCGCACGAACGAGCTTTGCATTCAGATGCTGGACGGCATCGTTCGGGCCTTGGAGGACAAGGCCTTCGAACATTTTAAGAAATGTTGTAGCCGGGATCGGTGATCCCTGATTCGCTTGCGTGGCTAATAGCCAGTTTATAGCCTTTGCCGTAGATCGACAGAAGGTAGGTGGGTTTCGTTGCTTCGGCGTGACGTACAGGGCGATCGAGGCCCTGTCGCGCGATGCGAGCGTGTACGCGCCGCGGACGAGATAGGTTGCCCCGACTTCGAACGGGGCCTTCGCTCCGCGTATCTCTAGGATTTCGATGCTATCGCCGTTGTTGAATTTCGCGAAGCCGATCTTGAACGGAATGGTGTTCGGAAATTCATAGTGCCATCGCAGTCTCGCCAGCGCGAGCAGGATGGATTCCCTGTTTTCATCGGTCGCTTCGATGGATGCGATCTTCCGGTAGATTACCAATGCTTCTTCTATTTGCCCTTTTGCGGTTTCAAGGTAGTAGGCCTTTTCGTACTTTTGTTGCAGTTCATTGGCTGCGCAAAGCTGTGCTGCGAGTATTCCTGCGATCAATAGCGTTCCTGTCTTCATCATGAACCTCCTGTAGTTTGATGAAGGTAGCGTACATTGCGCGATCGGGCAAAGTGTCACCATAATGTAAAATCGCCGGACACAAAAAAGAACCGCCGGGTGGGGCGGTTCTTATGTTGCTGGGTTTTCGAAGCGACCTAATGCCCTTCGTCAACGATCAGGCCGGATTCGACTTGGTCAATAGTCTTCTGGTATTCGTCCGTAATCGGGCAGCCGCATTTGTGTCCGCCTTCAACGGTTGCGTGCAGGCGAGCCTGTTCGATGTGCCATGTTGCAACTTTCAAGTGCTGATCAACGTTCATTTTATTCTCCTTTGGTTAGGTGGGTGCATATAAAGTAGTACTAATTGCGTCCAATATAGGCGGGTTCATTTCTCGAATCAATAACTTAAAGCGAAAATCTTGCAGGGAAAGGGTGGTAGACGCGCAGGGGCTCGAACCCTGGACCCGCTGATTAAGAGTCAGCTGCTCTACCAACTGAGCTACACGTCCATCATCAAAGAAGCTGTGCACGGTAATGAGTCTCTCTTGCCGGATCAATCCAAATGTTGACGAAATTTCCTGACCTTTCTTTTTGGTTGACTTGCCCCCCCATGAGCCTCTACACACTTCGAGCTTATGTTATACGACGTACCAGTGAATTTAGGCGAGCGCTCCTATGAAATCCATATTGGGGCGGGTGTTTTGGATCGGTTTGGCGGCCTCTGCGCCGAAGTGGGTTTGACGGGGAAATGCTTGGTCATTACCGACGAAAACGTCGGCGGACACTATGCCAAGACCGTTCTTGAGTCCTTGGACCGCGCGGGTTTCGACCCCGACCTCGCCACGCTCCCGGCCGGCGAGCAGACCAAGTGCGGCGATCGGGTTTTCGAGCTCTATAGCCGATGCATCGAATCCGGGCTCGACCGCCACTCGTTCATTGTGGCGCTCGGCGGCGGGGTGGTCGGCGATTTGGCCGGTTATGTGGCCGCGACCTATTTAAGGGGTATCCCATTCGTGCAGGTGCCAACCTCGCTGTTGGCGATGGTCGACAGCTCTGTCGGCGGCAAGACCGGGATCAACCTGCCCGAAGGTAAAAACCTCGTCGGCGCATTTTACCAGCCCCGGCTTGTGTTGGCCGATCTCCAAACGCTGGAAACGCTGGCCGACCGCGAGTACCGCGCCGGACTGGCTGAGGTCGTTAAATACGGCATCATCCACGACGCGCCATTTTTCCAGATGCTGGAAGAAAACATTGCCGGCCTTTTAAATGCTGGAAACGTCGAACTACTCGCCAAGGTGGTTGGGCGCTGCTGCGAAATCAAGGCCGATGTTGTGGCGCAGGATGAGCGCGAGGGCGGATTGCGCGCCATTCTTAATTTTGGCCACACCGTCGGGCACGCCGTCGAAAAGGTGGCGGGCTATGGCGAAATTATCCATGGCGAAGGGGTCTCCATCGGCTCCGTCTTTGCTTCCCGCGCCTCTGTAGAGTTGAGCGGCCTCTCGATGGAGGAGTGCCAGCGGATCGAAAAAATATTCATGGCCTTGGAACTTCCCGTAAATGCCCGGGGCTACAAATGGACGGATCTTCGCGCCGCGCTGGCCGTCGACAAGAAAACCGTCGCCGGAATGCCGAAATTCGTGCTCGTTCCAGAGATTGGAAAATCCACGACCGGCAACGAAATCCCGGAACCGCTCATGGAAAAATTTTGGGAAGAACTTTGAACCACTAATCTACACTAATTGACACTAATCTTCCTGGATCTGCAATGAGTGCGGATTAGTGAAAATTAGTGGTTGGAAAACATGCAGCAGAGAGAAGCATATATTGTCTTGAACATGATCGAGGGGCTTGGGCCGGTAAGCGTCCGTCGCCTGATCGATGTGCTCGGCTCGCCGAAGGCGATTCTCGAAGCCGACCGCGAGGCACTGATGGAGGCGCGCGGGGTTGGCGAAAAGCTGGCGCTCAAGATCGTCGTCCAGCGCGATGGCATCTCCGCCGAAGAGGAAATCGACAAGGCCGCCGACGTCGGTGCGCGGATCATCACCCCGCTCGACGATGAATATCCGGAAGCGCTGAAAGCCATCCATGATCCGCCGCTGGCGCTGTATGTGCTCGGTCGGATACTTCCGAAGGACGGCAAGGCGATCGGCATTGTGGGGTCGCGTTCGACTTCGCACTATGGTCTAAGTGCCGCCGACCGCCTGGCCTACCAGTTGGGGCAGACGGGGTTTGCGGTGATCAGCGGACTCGCGCGCGGAACCGATACCGCCGCGCATTGCGGCGCATTGAAAGGGGGAGGCCGAACCATCGCTGTCTTGGGGGGTGCGCTCGACTGTCTCTATCCTCCGGAAAATGCGGACTTGGCCAAGAAGATTGCCAAGAACGGCGCGGTCATCAGTGAATATGTGATGGGCCGACAGGCCGACCGCATGACGTTTCCATATCGCAACCGCATTATCAGTGGAATGAGCATGGGCGTGTTGCTGGTTGAATCGGCGATCAAGGGCGGCTCGATGCACACCACCGAAGCGGCGATGGAGCAGGGGCGCACCGTTTTTGCATTGCCTGGACGGGTTGATACCCCCGGCGCGCGCGGCCCGCACATGCTGATTAAGAACGGTGCCAAGCTAGTGGAGCGCCTCGACGATATTTTGGAGGAATATGAGTTTTTAATTCCGCCATCGGAGCTGGATGCTCCGGCAAGCGAACCCGCCGCGCGGCCCGACGTTCCGCTGTCGGAGGGGGAGTCGAAGATTGTGGAGGCGCTGTGGCAGGAGCCGCTCGACATCGATGCGCTCGGGCGTGGGATCGGCATGAAAAGCCATGAGCTCAGCAGTCTGTTGCTGGGGCTGGAAATGAAGCGGGTGATCCGAATGCTGCCCGGTCGGATGGTTGAACTGTCAGAGGATTTGAAATTAATGCGTAATCCGTAATGCGTAACTAAAAACCCATTGCGAATTACCCGGTACGAATTATTAAAGGGAAACAATATGAGCAAGAATCTAGTGATTGTGGAGTCGCCGGCGAAGGCGAAGAAGATTAACAAGTTTTTGGGCAAGGACTATGCGGTGATGGCGTCGGTCGGCCATGTGCGCGACCTGCCGGCCAAGAAGCTGGGCGTAAAGGTCGATCAGGATTTCGAGCCGGAATACGTCGCTACGACGCGCGGCAAGAAGGTGCTGAAGGAACTCAAGGCCGAAGCCAAGAAGTGCGAAAACATCTACCTCGCGCCTGACCCCGACCGCGAGGGGGAGGCGATTGCCTGGCACCTGTTCGAGGCGCTGAAAAACACCGTGCCGGAGGAAAACTTCTTCCGCGTGACCTACAACGAAATCACCAAGCCCGCGATCCTTGCAGCCTTCGAGAACCCGGAAAAGATCGATATGGATCGGGTGAACGCGCAGCAGGCGCGTCGCATCCTCGACCGCCTCGTGGGGTTCCAGGGCAGCCCGGTGGTGCGCAAGCAGATCCGCGGCGCCAACAGCGTCGGCCGCGTGCAGACGGTTGCATTGCGCCTCGTGTGCGAACGCGAAACCGAGATCGTCAACTTCAAGCCGGAAACCTACTTCACGGTCGGCGCAGAAGTCCGCAAGCAGGAAGCGCCGTTGGATCCGTTCACCGTCAAGCTCGCCCGCATCAACGGCGAACCGATCGGCATTAAGGATCGCAAGCTGCTTCCGGGTGCGGTGAAGACGCAGGAGCAGCTTGAGGGCATTCAGAAGGAACTGGAAAGCAGCCCGCTGAAAGTCAGCGACGTGATCACCAAGGAGGTGACCCGCCGCGCCCGCCCGCCGTTCATCACCAGTACCCTGCAGCAGTCGGCCTCCGGAGCGCTGGGCTATGCGCCCGCCCGCACAATGGGCATAGCGCAGAAACTCTACGAAAACGGATTGATCACCTACATGCGTACCGACTCGTTCAACATTGCCAAGACTGCGCTGGATGAATGCCGCGCGTTTGTGGGCACAAGCTACGGAGCGGAATACCTGCCCGAAAAACCAAACTTCTACAAAAGCAAAGGCGCGGCGCAGGAAGCCCACGAAGCCATCCGGCCGACCGACGTCGCCGTGCAGCCCGGCAACGAGGGCGTGAAGCTCGATATCGCCGAGCAAAAGCTCTACAAGTTGATTTGGCAACGGTTCGTTTCCAGCCAGATGGTGCCCGCCCGGATCGCCCGCCGCACGGTGGAGGTCGAAGCCGGATCGGAAAATACCTACCTGTTCCGCGCGACGGCCTCGGACATCGTTTTCCCCGGCTACATGAAGGCCAGCGGCATCGAGGCCGCCGCCGATAAGCCGAAGAACGGCGAAGGCGGCGACACAGAGACCGACAAGCTTCCGCCATTGGCGCAGGGCGAAAACCTCGACGTGCTCGATTGGCTGACGGAGCAGAAGGAAACCAAGCCCATCGCGCGTTTCACGGAAGCATCGTTGATCCGGGCCTTGGAAGAAAACGGGGTGGGGCGTCCGAGTACATACGCCGCGATCATGTCGAAGCTCGACGAGCGCGAATATGTGAGCAAGGAAAAGCGTTCGCTCATCCCGACCCCGCTCGGCATGGAGTTGGTCGAACTCGTTCTCAAGACCGAGGAAAAGCTGAAGTCCGGCAACAAGGTCGACCTCTTCGAAGTCCACTTTACCGCCGACATGGAAACCAAGCTCGACGAGGTCGAAGAAGGCAAGATCGAGTGGACGGCGATGATGCAGGAGTTCTATCCATCGCTGCTCGAATGGATCGAGCACGCCAAGGAAACCGCGGAACCTGCTTTTGTGGCGCAATGCTTCGATGCTTTGGAACATGTTGCGCAATGGAATGAACCCGTAAAAT
The DNA here is from genome assembly GCA_965372395.1 of uncultured bacterium. GTDB lineage: Bacteria > Verrucomicrobiota > Kiritimatiellia > Kiritimatiellales > Pontiellaceae > Pontiella. The sequence continues at coordinate 2,058 of CBDVCB010000101.1, read as the reverse complement.
CGGGGCGGCGAACCTACGATGACCATAAGACCTTCGAGGATCTAAAGGAAAAGGTGGGCGAGGGCGAATTGCTCTCCAAGCGCCAGGGCGAAATGCTGCATAAGATGTGCTGCCGCTATATCAAGCAGGTCCCCGAAGCATTGGCGAAGGAACTCGAACTCGTCGAGCCGGAGGCCGTGCGCCCCGATACGCCCCGCAAGTTGGAGCTGTTGGCCGCCGTCAAGTACGAGGAGCCGCGCAGTGTCGGCAAGCGCACCTACGACGACGGCAAGTTCTGCACCTCGCTTGGCGACCAAGTCAAAATGGGCAAGCGCCTGAGCGATCGCCAGGTGGCCTATCTCGATACGCTGCTCACCAAGTATTCCGACCAAATTGAAAACTTCGATGCCATTCGGGTCGAGTTGAAGCTGGACGAAAAAAGAGAGGTCGAGGCCGATCCATCCACTGCGCCGATCATTGAAATGATGGCCTCCATCAACGAATGGGCGGAACCCACCAAGCGCGGCAAGCGCGAGTTCAACGACAAGACCTTCTACGAATCACTTGCCTCCCAGTTCAAGGGGCGCGGCGCTCTCTCCGAGCGTCAACTCGCCGCCTTGAAGAAGATGGGAGCCCGCTACGCTGACCAGATCCCGAACTATGCAGAGCTTCAGGAGCAATACAACCTGCCCGCTCCCCGCGCACCAAAGCCGAAGAAGGAAGAAGCCGCTGCGGAATAAGTTTCGAACCACTAATCTGCACTAATTTACACGAATAGTTTTGGCTATTTCTTGATTAGTGTCGATTAGTGTTAATGAGTGGAGCCGCTTGCAAAACCTCTTGGTTTTGCGCGGCAGTTATCGGGTGCTGGTTATTGGGCTAACTGCTTTCAGAACAACGGGTTGTTCTGATTGCCAATAACTGATAACCATAAACCGGAACGGCGAAACCGGAGGTTTTGCAAGTTCCTCAGTGGTTAAACATCATGGATTCTGCAGTTGCGCATTTTGTCCAATACTTGGAAGGCGAGAAGAACGCCTCCGAGCACACGATCAGCAACTACCTGATCGACATCCGGCAGTATTGCGAGATCGTGTGGGGCGAGGATGCGCAACCACCGTACAAGTGGGCGGAGGCCGATCGCTTTTCGGCGCGCAAGTTTTTGGTGTTTTTCCAGAAGCTCGAACTTGCGCCGACCACGACCGGGCGGAAGCTTTCCGCGCTGCGGTCATTCTACAAGTTTCTCCTGCGGGAGGAATATGTGGAGCTCAATCCGTTCAGTGGCCTGAACCTGCCGAAAAAAGGGAGCTATCTTCCGCAGATCCTATCGGTTTCCGAGATTGGAAAACTGCTCGATGCCCCGGCGAAATACAACGAGCAGCAACAAAGCACCAACCCCAGGCAAAAGCTGTGGCGCGAATACATGGTGGCGCGCGACGCCGCCATTTTAGAGCTGCTCTATAGCACGGGCATGCGCATCAATGAATTGGTCAAGTTGCCGGAAGAGAGCATCGATATCCTTTCCGGTGTGGCACGCGTCCGAGGCAAAGGCAAGAAAGAGCGGCTCTGCCCGCTTGGCTCCCCGGCGACCCGCACGCTCATGAAAAACCTAGAGCTGCGTGAAAACATCTGGCTGCTCGAAGGCAAGCGCGACGCCCGCAGTCCGGTTTTCCTGAACAAGAATGGCGGGCCAATCGGCGCGCGGTCCATCGAACGAATGATGAAGAAATATGTGCTCTTCTGCGGCCTCAATGCCGAGTTGACCCCGCACAGTCTGCGGCATAGCTTTGCAACCCACCTGCTCGACGCCGGCGCCGACCTGCGCAGCGTCCAGGAACTCCTCGGCCACGCCTCGCTCTCCACCACCCAGATCTACACCCACGTCTCCGTCGAACGCCTCAAAGAGGTCTACCAGCTCGCCCACCCCCGCGCCTGAACTTCCCTTCTTTCCCGCTTGCCATTTAAACGCTGATTCGTACACTACGCACTTCTTTTGGTCAATCGGGGCGTGGCTCAGCCTGGTAGAGCGCTACGTTCGGGACGTAGAAGTCGCTGGTTCGAATCCAGTCGCCCCGACCA
>CBDVCB010000100.1:0-8541 GCA_965372395.1 uncultured bacterium | reverse complement strand
ACCCCGCCGCGCCGGGGGTTGTGGTCGATGATGGGCACATGGCCAAGGCGGCGGCGGAAGGCATCGATCTCGTCTGCGGAGTTGTTCGACTCCGGAAGGCATCGAGCAAAAGAAAAGTTCATGACCCACCTGCGGGGAAGCTTTTTGGCTGCAACCCCCGGAATCCAGCGATGAACAAAAAAAACGCCGACTCCAAAATCCTAGAAAGCCGGCGTTTATTCTGTCCATCCTCGCGGATTTAGTTTTCTTCGAAGAGCCAGGTGGAGAGGTAGCGCTCGCCGGTGTCGCAAATGACGGTGACGATCGTTTTCCCTGCGTTCTCCGGGCGCTTGGCCAGCTCGACGGCGGCGAGAACATTTCCGCCCGACGAGATGCCGCACAGGATTCCTTCCTCTTTCGCGAGGCGGCGAGCCATCGCGCCGGCGGCTTCATCGTTGATCTGCACAATGTCATCGATCAGGTCGGTTTGCAGGTTGTTTGGGATGAAGCCCGCACCGATGCCTTGGATTTTGTGGGCGCCGGGCTTGCCGCCCGAAATAACCGGAGACTTTTCCGGTTCGACGGCCACCGCGACCAGATCGGGTTTCTTTTCCTTCAGTGCCAGCGATACACCCGTCAGGGTTCCGCCCGTTCCAACACCGGCCACGAAAATATCGACCTTCCCATCGGTATCCGCCCAGATTTCCTTGGCGGTGGCGGTGCTATGGATCGCCGGGTTGGACGGGTTGTCGAATTGCTGGAGCATGATGGCTTCCGGGTTTTCCTCGACCAGCTTTTCCGCGGTCTGGATGGCTCCGGGCATCCCTTCTTCAGCCGGGGTGAGCACGAGTTCGGCACCAAGCACCTGCAACAGGCGGCGGCGTTCGATGCTCATGCTTTCCGGCATGGTGAGAATCAGTTTGTAGCCTTTGGCGGCGGCGGTGAACGCCAAGGCGATCCCGGTGTTTCCGCTGGTGGGTTCGATCAGGGTGGCACCGGGTTTGATGAGACCCTTCTTTTCGGCATCCTCGATCATTGCGACACCGATGCGGTCCTTCACGCTGCCCAGCGGGTTGCCCGACTCAAGCTTGACCAGTATGGTGGCCTTCAACCCTTCCGCAATGCGGTTGAGTTTCACCAGCGGGGTATTGCCAACGGTCTGGGTGATGTTGTCATAAATAGGCATGTTGTCTCTCCGGCGTTAAATGTTGAACATGATGGGCTGGTCGGCGGTGCGCTTGATGTAGTCGTCGTGCAGTTCCTTCAAAGTGATCTTCGAGAAATATTCCCGAAGCTCGTCGCTGGCGCCTTGCCATACGCGCTGCACCACGCAGGAGTCCGAGCGGCTGCAGCCTTCGGCCAGGCAACCCACCAGATTGATGTCGCCTTCCGATGCCGAGAGAATATCGTAGACCGTGATGTCGGCGGGATCCTTTGCAAGGCGGAAGCCGCCGCGCAATCCACGCACGCTGTTCACGAGGCCGGCGTTTTTCAGCGGGACAATAATCTGCTCGATATAATCGGTGGAAATCCCCTCTTGCTCCGAGATTCTTTTCTTGGGCACAGGCTGATCTCCCTGCAGGCGGGAAATGCAGAGCAGTATGCGTGTGGCGTAACGTCCTTTGGTGGATAACTTCATTGGTCAATCTCCTTAAACCGTCATTTTGTTATTACCTTAATCATGTATAAAGGTGAGTGTTTTGCCCGTCAAGATGAATTCATGGAAAATAACGTACGGATTTTAAGCTAACAAACCTGTTCCTCCCGAAAATCCGCGACGAATCCGGTAGAAGGGGCAATATACGTGATTATTACACTTGTGTTGCCCAAAACCACTGTTATACATTTTTGGCTCACCAAAAAAACTGGATATCCAGTCGATTCCACCGAGGCCAAAAAAATGAACCATAGTGAGAAGGAACTTAATGTTCTGTACAAAATCTCGCAGACCACGTCTGCCCGACAGCACAATATTTCGGAGTTACTGAACGAAGTGCTGCAAATCCTGGGAACCGACATGGGCGTATTGCGCGGCACGCTCACGTTTCGCACGCCGGGCACGGATATTCTGAATATCGAGGCCTCCAGCGGGCTGTCCAACAGCGAAATACGCCGGGGACAGTACAATCTTGGCGAAGGCGTTACTGGCCGTGTTGCCCAAACCGGCCGTGCCGAACTCGTCCCCGACATCAGCCAGTCGCCCGACTTTCTCAACCGCACAAAGGCGCGCGGCGACCCAAAGACGGCGTTCCTCTGCGTTCCGATTGTCCACCACAAGGAAGTAATCGGAACCATGAGCATTGATCTCCCGACGGGCACGAAAGAGGAGTTGAACGGATATTTTCTCTTCCTCCAGCATGTCGCGCAAATTCTTGCCTCGGCCGTATCGACCATCCGCGAGGAGATCGAAGAGCGCAACGCCCTCGAATCCGAAAACGAAATGCTGCGCCGCCAGTTGGGCGACCGCTACAGTATCGACAACATGGTCGGCAACTGTAATTCCATGCGGGCCGTCTACGAACAGATTGTCCAGGTAGCCAACAGCACGGCGACCGTCCTGGTTCGCGGCGACTCCGGAACCGGCAAGGAACTTATCGCCCGCTCCATCCACTTCAACAGCCCGCGCAAGAACAACGCCTTCATCAGCGTCAACTGCGCCGCCCTACCCGAAAACCTGATCGAGAGCGAACTCTTCGGCCACGAAAAAGGCGCCTTCACCGGCGCGGCCCAGCAGCGCAAGGGCCGGTTCGAACTGGCCAATGGCGGCACCCTCTTCCTCGACGAAATCGGCGACATCTCCCCATCCGTGCAAATACGCCTGTTGCGGGTTCTTCAGGAAAAAACCTTCGAGCGCGTCGGGGGCAACGAAACCCTCACCGTCAATGTGCGCATTGTGGCGGCCACCAGCCGCGACCTCGAAGAAGGCATTGCCAACGGTACCTTCCGCGAAGACCTCTACTACCGGCTCAACGTCTTCCCCATCCTCATCCCCCCCCTGCGCGAACGCAAGTCCGACATCATGCTGCTGGTCGACCATTTCCTCCAGAAGTACGGCGAAATGTACGGCAAGAACATGAAGCGCATCTCCACCTCCGCCATCAACATGATGATGGCCTACCACTGGCCCGGCAACGTCCGCGAACTCGAAAACTGCGTCGAGCGCGCCGTACTCACCGCCTCCGACGGCGTCATCCACGGCTTCAACCTGCCACCCTCGCTGCAGACCAGCGACGAAACGCACACCAGCCTGCTTCCCGAAAACGGGGCCGACCTCAGGCAGATGGTCGAGGCCTACGAGCGAGAGATCCTCATCGACGCCCTCAAGAAACACCGCGGCAATGCCGCCGCCACCGCGCGCTATCTGCAAACCACCCAGCGCATCATCAACTACCGCATCAAAAACCTCGGTATCAACCCGGGGAACTACAAGTAGAAAGGCCTCTCTTCAACAGAGACCTCGGAATCGAAGTCCCGGCGATACAAGGCTCAGGAGCGTATCAAATCGACCAAAAACAGAAAAAAGGATTCTTCAGGAAGATGCCCCCGCCTTCATGATTCCAGCTCCGCAAGCATGTTTTCCAGCCAGAGGAGTTTTTTGGATTGGAGCATGGGGCTGGGATGGGCGTTGAGCAAGGGGTGGACATCGGAAGGAACCGTACAGACGGGTTCACCGCCAATCCGCCTCATGCATTGCTCCGCCAGCGGAACGAGTCCGGCATCCTGCCCCCACCCCAGCATGATGGGTGTGTCGGATTTTCGGATCAGGGAATGGGTGCATTCGGCGGCGCGTTCCTTGCAGAACAGACTGTGCGTGTGCCCCCCCATGATTTCCGACAGCGCCTCGACCCGTTGCAGGAAACTCCCGGATTTCGGATCGCGCAAGTCGGAGAGGTTGAGCACGCGGATATGCCCCCACCCTTTAGCCACGGCAATGCGCATGATCTGGTACTGCGTGTTGTCGGGCTGGGTGAGCACCAGCTCCTTGCGCATGGAGCCGCCGCTTTGCGGATATTCGATTTCGCCGTCGATATGGTAGATGTCCTTGGGGTGCGACGACCCGGGATTCATCATGACCACCACCACATCCGGCTTCATGAGCGAAAGGTCGGAAGGGTGTTCCTGATCAATGGAGCGGTCGACGATCTCCAGCACGCTGCGACACCGTGCCCGCTCGCCATCCATCATGACCAGTTCATAGAAATGCCCATAACAGGCAAATCGTTTTTTTAATTCCGCCGCATAAAGGAAATCCATAATCCACTCCAAAGAACCCGCCGGAGCGGCGGGCAAATGCATAACACAAGCCAGAAGCCGGTACTTTAGGCTTCCGGCACCGCAAATAACAAACTATCTTTCGAAAGTTCGTTTTGAGGAGTTTTCCATGCACATTGCAATCGATATTTTGGCGGGAATCATCCTGCTGTTTTTTTTCCTGGCGGGCTGGCACAAGGGGATCTTGCTGTCGCTGCTGGGTGTTGCACGCGTGGTGCTATCCTATGGAGTCGCCTACCTTTCAGGACGCTACCTGGGCTATTGGCTTGGTGCAGCCACGCATCGCCCCAGACTGATCACCATACCGGTGGTTGCCATCGTTGCGTTTGCCCTGATTGCGTTTGCCTTCCGCATCGTCATGCACAACATCCGCGCGCACCATAAGGAAAAGGAGAAGAAGGAAGATTTCCAGCTCCCTATTCCCAGTTGCCTGTCGGGCGGCGCGATCAACCTGGCCGCCGGCACGGTTTCGCTGGCCTTGCTGTTCTGGCTGGGCGACCTGTTCATGGTCGGCACACCCATCCCCGGTGCCGACCGCTCCAACTTCGGCCGCTTTTCCCGCCGCATGGTCTACGAGGTTTCCTATGCCACCATTTCCAAGCAGGACAACAAAACCCAGGTGGCCGCCATGGCGCGCATGATCAGCAATCCCGGGCAAGGTCTGGAGCATCTGAAAAACATACTCGCGGCCGACTCCATGCGGCAAGTGCTCGCCGACAAGGAGTTTGCCAGCGATCTATTCAGCGGCGATGCCGAGCGCATTGCGCAGAACGCCTCGCTCCAACGCCTGTTCAACGACCGGGCCACGCTTGATGAACTACGGGAACTCGGTGTCGTTTCCGGCTATGAAACCAAGTCGGGTCTCTGCAACAAACTGGCCGCCTTTGGCCAGAACGAAAAGATCCGTGCCAGCCTCGAAAACCTCCAAGCCAAGCAGATTCTGGACACCAACAAGATCACCCTCTTGATCCGCGACCCGGATTTCGATGCGATTGTCGCCGAACTGCTAAAGTAGCCAGCCACAGCTTGCAATTGACCTGGGTCTCCAGACGCGATAGTCTTTTCCCGAGTTTTTAGGAGAATGCAACCCAAGGAGATTGTTATGAAGAAGCGCCACTTGATATTCACCCTCGCCCTCGCCACCCTTGTTGCCGTCACCGGCTGCAAAACGAAAGTCAAGCGCGTCGCCGTCGACGAAACCATCGACCTTTCCGGGCGTTGGAACGACACCGACTCCCAGCTGGTATCCGCCGAGATGGTCGCCGACATCGCCACCCGCCCGTGGATCGAGGAATACACCGCCAAGAACGGAAAAAAACCCGTCGTTATTGTCGGCACCATCCGCAACAAGAGTTCCGAACACATCGAAACCGAAACCTTCACCAAGGATCTTGAACGCGAACTGATCAACAACGGACGCGTCAAATTCGTGGCCAACACCGTCGAGCGCGGCGAGCTTCGGCAGGAGCGAAAAGAGCAGCAGACTTGGTCGCGCGAAGAAACCCAGAAACGCCTCGCCGCCGAGACCGGTGCCGACTACATGCTGCAAGGCAGCATCAAAACCATCATCGACCAGGAAGGCAAGCGCTCCGTCAAGTTCTACCAGGTCGATCTGGAAATGGTGCACCTCGAAACCAATGAGAAGGTCTGGATCGGCAACAAGAAGATCAAGAAATACGTCAAGAAACGCAGCCTGAAGTGGTAGCACGCAGAACCCTTGGAGTGCGGCACTTCGAGCCGCTTTTCACGTAACGCAGTTTAGCCGCACTCCGAAAGCTTCTCGCCATGCGCAATCCTTCCTCAATCCTGATCCTTGCGAGCGCACTGGCGTTGCTGACTGGTTGCGCGAGCCTGCGGACCGATAAGTCGCACTATGCGGGCATAGACGCGATGCTTACGAGGGCCAACTACCCAGCCGCCATCGCAAAAATCGAAGCCGCCAAAGAGAAATCCTACACCTACAAGGACCGCGCAGTCTACTACCTCGACATCGGCATGCTCCACCACTGGAACGGCGACTATGAAAAGAGCAACGAGATGCTCGAAAAAGCCGAACGCGCAATCGAAGATAACTTTACGAAAAGCATCACCCGCTCCGCCTCGTCGATGATCATGAACGACAATGTCCTCGCCTACGCCGGCGAAGATTATGAAGACATCTACCTCAATGCCTTCAAGGCGCTCAACTATCTCGCCCTTGGCCAGAACGACGCCGCCTTCGTGGAGGTCCGGCGCATCAACCACAAACTGGTGCAGCTCGAAAGCAAATACGACAAGGTTGCCCAAAAGATGAATCGGGCCGAAGAGGCCCATGAAACCTTTGTGCCGGGCAAGAGCCATTTCCAGGAATCCGCCCTTGGCCGCTATCTGGGCATGATGCTCTACCGTGCCGACTACAAGTGGGACGATGTGCGCATCGACCTCGAAAAGATCGATCGCGGCTGGAAACTCCAGCCCGACATCTACCCCTTTCCCAAGCCCGACTTTTCCCGCTCGACCAAACGAATAAGCGCACCTAGGGCGCGGCTCAATGTGATTGCCTTCAGCGGCCTCGCACCCGACAAGAAAGCCACCACCTTCTACATCCACACCGAAGAAAACATCATCGTGCTCGCGGGCTCGTCGGAAAACTATCTCGGCAGGCAAAACCTCTCCGGCCTCAGTATCATTCCATGGGAGGGCGTCAACGAAGGCTACCACTTCAAGATCCAGCTTCCCTATATGGAAAGGCGACCCTCCAAAGTCGCACGGATCGAGGTTGAAGTTGCCGGGAAAACCGCTCAAACCCTTCAGCGACTCGAAAGCCTCGAAAATGTCGCCGTCGAAACCTTTGGCATCCAGAAGCCACTGATCTACCTTAAAACCATCACCCGCGCAGTAATCAAGGGGTTGGGCGCCGAACAGGCCAAGCAGGAGATGACCAAAAACATGGATAGCGGCGTCGGCTTCTTCACCCGCCTCGCCGCCGATCTGCTCGTTGACCAAACCGAAAACGCCGATCTGCGCGTATCGCGCTTTTTTCCCGCCGAGGCCGCCATCCGTGAGCTCCATCTGGACGAAGGAACCTACGACATCAAGGTCAACTACTATGGCAACGGTGGCCGCCTGCTCCACTCCGACGAAAGAACCGGGGTGCGCCTTGAAGCCAACCGCCTCAATGTGCTTGAATCCGCCTACTTGAACTGAGGGACTGGAAGAATGGATTATTGGAAGAAAGGATTTCTGGCACTGCTGTTCATCCCGGCCATACTGTCTGGATGTCAAAGCCTGAGAGGAGTTCCGGACTGGGTGGCGAACCCGAAGACCATCTATCCCGAAAACCAATACCTCTCGACTATTGGCGAAGGCGACACCCGCCGCGCCGCCGAAAACGCCGCCGACGCCAACCTTGCGCGCATCTTCGAGGCGCACATTGAATCCGACGAACGACTGCTCGACCAAACCCGCGAAACCAACAAAAGCTTCGAACGCACCACCGACTTCACCGCTGCCATCAACATTCTCTCCTCCCAAACTCTATTCAACATCCAGCATGCCGAGGCGTGGCAGAACGACAAGGGGCGCGTCCACGCCGTCGCCTACCTCGACCGCCGCGAAACCGCCGCCATCTACCGCGACCAAATCGACGAGTTGACCGCGCGCGTCCATTTCCTGCGCACCCAAGCCGGGCAAACCGACGACATCCTCAAAAAATATGCAACCCTTCGCGCCGCCATGCAGCACGCCGCGGAAAACAAGGTGCTGCTGCGCCAGCTCAAGGTGATCCACCCCCCATCCGTCCCCGGCTCCACGCCCGGCTACACCGAAAACAATATTCGCAAAGCCCTCGCCGATACCGCCAAGCAGATCCGTGTGCAAATCAATATCGCGGGCGACGACGACCGGCGCATGGCCGCCGTAATCGAAGAGCTCATCACCCGCTATGGCTTTGTGGTTGGAACCCCCGCCATATTGAAGATCGACGGACGCATCAGCGTCAACGACACCGGCCAGCGCACCGCCGATCTCGTCTTTGTCCGCTACGCGCTCGTCGTACAGGTCAAGGATGCCACTGGAACCGTTCTCGTCTCCATCAACGAAAAGGGACGCGAAGGCCACGTCTCGCTCGGCGAAGCCCGCATCCGATCCTTCCGCACCATGGAAACCGCCATCAAATCCGGCGGCAGCCAGCGCCTCGACGCCTACTTCGATTCCCTCATCGACCCGCTTCCACAGTAAGGTTTCGGCTGATCTGGTTTTTTCATGATCGGCGGAACCATGCCAATGGTGACGAGCATCAACACGGCCAGT
>CBDVCB010000099.1:0-8751 GCA_965372395.1 uncultured bacterium | reverse complement strand
GTCCACGCATCAACGCCGCGGGCGCTCTACGGCATGTTCCCCCAATCCATCGAGGTGCAGATGATGCACCGGAACGCCGGCGACTTTTGGTGCATCGAGGAAGATATCAGCGTGCCCGACATGGTAGCGCGACGGGGCCCCAAGGAAAAATGGGGGGTATCCAAAGGGAAGGCTCGCCGCATTAAAAACCTAACGGAAAACTCCGAAAAGCCCGCCGGGGAATGGAACACGATGGTGATCGAATGCCTCGGCGACTCCATCATGGTTTGGGTCAACGGTGACCTGGTGAATCATGGCTTCGACTGCACGGCGGCAAAAGGCCGGATTGCGTTGCAGGCGGAAGGTTCCGAGGTCGAATTCAGGAAAGTGGAATTGACCCCTGTTACAAAATTCACGAACGGTAGTCTATAGCGAAAGGACGTATTTCACGAGGTCGTCCATCTCCTCTTCCGAGAGTTGAGAGGTGACGCCGTGGCGGTCGTCCGGGTTGAACGTCCGGAAAATATCGTGGAGCGTGGCGGCACGGCCGTCATAGAGATAGGGTGCCGTTCGCCAGACCTCGATCAGGGTGGGCGTGTCGAACTTAACTCCCTGTTCGCGCTCCGTCCCCGTGCCGACATCGTATTTTTGCATGTTCGTGAGATATTTTCCGGAATGGCAATGGCTGCACCTGGCATCCCCCGCAAAGATTATCTTGCCGCGTTGCGCGGCTTCGCTCAGCTTGCCATCGACGAGGTGCGGGCTTGGAATGGGTCGGAGCGATTTGAGGAAGGCATCGATCGCCAAGGACTTTTCTTCGCTGGCGGGGGCGAATTGGATATGGCGGATTCCTGCGCGCACGGCGGTTTCTGCGTCGGCCCGAATGCCGGTAATCATGGTGGGCGGCGTGGCGTGCGAAAGCAGCAGGCTCTTGGTGCTTTTCGGGTTGCCGATCCCGTCGTTGAGCAGATCCCAGTTCACGGCATCGGTTCGGGCATCCGGGTGGCAGGTGGCGCAGCTTTGCCATTGCTGGAAGCAGAGCGCGGCGTCGTGGAAATACATTTCGCCTTTTCGAACCGCATCCATCGGTTTCCGGGAGCCGAGCGCAACGGAGCGGACGTTGTTCTTGATGGCGGGGTCGAGTGCGACCACGCCGATGGAACCGGAAAAATATTCGGTGATGTAGACCCGGTTTTTTAGAACCACGAGATTGCGCGGACCGTTGCCTTTAAGCGGAACACGGCGGCGGATATCGTAGAGAAAGCCTAGGTTGTTCATGGGATTGTCCGCCCGTTCCTCGAACTTGCGGGTGGTGTCGTGTTCCGGAACGGCAGCGAGTTTTTCCATGAGCGCCGCACGGTCGATAATGCTGGTTTCGTGCGTTGCGGAATGCGCCACCACAATATACCGGTTATCCGGCGAACAGGCCACGCCCCACGGGTTGGCCGCGCCGCGGTCGACATCGTCGAGCAGCACGGTGTAGATCAGCTTTTGCCGCCCCACGTCGATAATATTCAGCGCGTGGGTGTTGATCCAGCCGCGTTCAATCTGCGTGGTTGGCACGAGGAAGCGCGCGAAGATAGAGGGCACATAGAGATGTTTTCCGTCTGGAGAGATGACCATTTCGCGCAGATCGATCGCCCCGTTGGGGAGGGGGATGTTTTTTACCACCGCCTGTTTTTCCGTGTCGATCACGTTAATGACGGAGGTCATGTAGTCGACGTCGGCCGCGCCGGTGGGCAGGTGGTTGGCCACAAACAGAAAGCGTCCGTTGCGCGTGAGAGCCAAGGCGACCGGCTCGCGCACCACCGGGATCGTTTTCAGGGTTTCGCCGGTGGCGAGGTCGATGACGGCGATGCTGTTGTTGAAGCGGTTGCAGATGTAGAGGGTTTTTCCGTCGGGACTGAGCGTCGGGGCCATCGGGGTGTGGCCGGTATTGATGGTTTGGAGGATTTCTCCGGAGTCCGTATCGAGCACATAGACGCGCCCGGCCGGTTCCTCCACGGTGGCATACAGCTTCTTGCCGTCGCTCGAAAGGGCCAAGCCGTTGGGCTGGGCGGGCAGGGGATAGCGCTTGTCCGGCTTGCCGGTTCGCGGGACAATGCGCGCAATCTGTCGGGCGGTCTTTTCGCCAACATAGAGCACCTCGCCGCGTTGATCCGCAACAATGGGCAGCGGCGATGAATACCGTTCGGGTTCGGCAACCGCCGCCCCGCACGCCAGCATGAAAAGGAATAATCGGTAATAGGGGTTCAATCGCATGGGTTCATTTCTAGAAGACATTATAGAAGCAACGAATTATGCATGTTTTTATGGACAGGGAACCCCATTTTCATTGATGGAAAAACCTGCCGAGGCGCTGCCGCTCGACCATGCCGCATCGGGGGGATGAGAGTTTCCGACAAAATGATGGACAGAAAAATGATTGCTGAACGGGTGGGAAACCAGTGCCCTGTAACATGGAAAGGCGTCGGAGTGCGATTTTAGCACGCTGGGTTTTATATAGTATACGATATATTTTACCCCTAAATAGGGCTTATTTGACCATAATTATATAGTATACGATATAAGGAATGGAGGTCGGTTTTCGGCAAAACCAAACCTGCGCCCTATCGGATGCTTCGGTGTCGTTTAATTTGAAGCAACTCGCGTACCACAGATTTTTTCGCCCGGCTCGACATTTCCAGGGCGACTTGGTATTTTCCCCCTGTTCCAGCAGGAGGAGTTAAGCATGAACATGATCGCCGATTTAACCGTGGTGCCGATCGGGGTGGGCATTTCGCTCTCGAAATATATCGCCGCCTGCGAAGACGTTCTCAAGCAGACCGGATTGAAAACCACCCTCCATCCGAACGGCACCGCCATCGAAGGCGAGTGGGATGCCGTGATGGCCGCCGTCAAGGCGTGCCACGAAAAAGTGCATGGAATGGGCGCGCCCCGCGTGTTCACCATCCTGAAGATTGGAACGCGCACCGACCGGGAGCAGTCGCTTGAAGACAAGGTCAACAGTGTGGAAGAAAAGCTGCAGGGCTAGAGTTGCTGTCGTTCTCTTGCTGCTAACGCCCGGCTGTTTTGCGAAGGAGGAATCCATGGAGGCCGAACGCAAGGCGATGGTTGCCGTATTGCGCCGCTACAAGATAACGGACGGGCGCGTGCTGGAGGCGATGGCCAAGGTGCGGCGCCATGCCTACATACCGGAAGGAATCCGCAAGCGCATCGACCCCTATGGCGACCATCCGTGCCCGATCGGATATGGGCAAACCATTTCCCAACCCTTCATTGTGGCCTACATGACCCAGCGCATGGAGCTGAAGCCGGGCGAACGCGTACTCGAAATCGGCACCGGCTCCGGATACCAAGCGGCCATCCTTGCCGAGTTGAAGGCGACGGTCTACAGCATCGAGATCGTGCCCGAGCTCGCCGACCACGCCCGCAAGGTGCTCGCGGCCGAGGGCTATGGAAACGTGGTGCTCAAAACCGGCGACGGCTACAAGGGCTGGCCGGAACACGCGCCGTTCGACGCCATCATCGTCACCTGCGCCCCCGACAAAATACCCAAGGCGCTGGTCGATCAGCTCAAGGATGGCGGACGGATGATCCTGCCTGTTGGCACCGGCATCCAGCAGTTGGTCATCCTCAAAAAAACCGGCGACACCTTCGCCGAGATCCCCGACATGCACGTCCGCTTCGTTCCGATGGTGAAAGGAGAGGAATAGGCGAGGTCGAGGTTTAGACGGGTTCAATGCGCACATGTATCGCTTGCGCGTCGGAGTTCGGCACCTCCCAGCCGCGTGCGGTGCGGTAGCCGGGAATCCAGATGATTTCGCCACGGCACACCACCACCGGAACCGACGGGCGTTGTGCGCGCGGGATCTTCTGGTCGGTAAAGATATCCTGTAGCTTGCGGCTGCCCCCCATGCCGAGCGGTTGCATCCGGTCGCCCGGTTCGGGGCCGCGCACGGTGATGGGCGAATCACCGATCTTTTCTGCATCGAACGAAGCTTCGGCGGGCAAGATTCCGGCTCCTTTGCCGTGATCCTTTTTCCAGCCTGTCCCATGCTCGATGGTCATTTTCCACAATGGAGCCGGTGGGGCGCAATCCACCTGCTCAAACCGGGGTTTTCCATATTCCACCACCACGCGCTGATGGGCATTCAATTCAAAGATCGTCGTCCCTTTTCCGGCATCCATTAGCGACAGGATTTTTTCAACCGCATCAAAATCAACACCCTCAACTCCGTGGTCGAACAGCCACTTGCGCAATGCACGTCTTTGTGCCGCGCGAGGCAAATCGACAATCGGCAATCGGCAATCGGCAATAATCTCATTCATCCACGCATTTTCTTCCCGCAGGATATCCATCGTGCGCAGGATCGTCTCGCGGATATTCGGGTTTAGCTCGGTTTCGAGCAGGGGGAGAACTGTGTGCCGCACGCGATTTCGAAGAAACGCTTCATCGCGGTTGCTCGCATCCTCCCGCCACTTAAAATTGTTTTCCTCCAGCCATTGGAGAATGGCCGCCCTTGGAAGGTCGAGCATCGGGCGGATCAGTCGGATCTGCCCGATTTTTTGGGAGAACGGCATCCCGCCGAGCCCGTCGGTTCCCGCGCCGCGCGCCAGCTTAAGGATAAAGGTTTCGGCCTGGTCGTCCGCATGGTGGGCGAGGGCGATGACGGAGTTTTCGAACTTCGCAAAGAAGTGGTGCCGTGCTTGCCGCGCCGCCATTTCAAGCGAGAGGCCGCTGGTCTCGGACAGGCTGCGGACATCGGTCGATTCTACCACCATGGGAAGGCCGAGTTTTTCGGCCAGATCGCGCACAAACCGTTCGTCGGCATCGGACTCCGCGCCGCGCAACTGGTGGTTCAAGTGCGCGACGGTGACGGGGATGTCGAGTTGATGCAGCGCCCGTAGCAACGCCACCGAATCCGCCCCGCCCGAAACACCGACAACCACTTGCGCGCCATCGGGAATCAGGCTGTGGCGTCCAATCGTTTCACGAATGGGTTCAATCAATTCCATGGGTTTTCTGCATGCCCGAAGCATCATTTTCATTTTTGGTTGCACAAGTGAACATCGCTATGGTGCTGGATTTTGGTTGAGAAACTAGCCGAAAGGCTCGCTTTCAAAGAACTGCTTGAAGTGCTGGATAAATTGGGATCGACCACAGGGCAGGTCGTTTTCGTAGTCGAGGAGTTGGGCTACCTCTTTGATTTTCCCTAAGTCAATGTGTTCTTCGTCCAACATAAGCTTCATCAGTTGAAGCATTCCCCATACTTCGATTCCAAGTGCATTTGCCACGGCACACATGTTCTTGTCATCCGTGACAACGGGCTGTTGCTTGACAAATCCAATTGCTAACGCAGTGGCATCCACTAAGGAAAGGTTGCAGCCCATATCCCGTTCTGTCGAAATAATGAATGAGCGAGCTTGCTCCATTTCGATCTTCTGTTTCCCGATAAGTTTTAGTCGCTCAGAGGATCTGTTGTCTCGGAATTTCTTTTCTACGACCCACTGGAACTTGTTCTGGAGCCGGGGACTTCGGTTGTATTCATCGTCCAGCTGAGCAATGACTCGCAAAACATAACGTTCATTCGTGGACTTCCCGAATTTTTGACCGAGCAGGGGATGAATGCTTAATGCCAGCCTGAAATAGGCATTGCTATCCAGAATGAACATTTTTGGCGGCGGCATCTCAGGCAAGCTCCGCGCAGATAGCCTTGGCGTCAAGCAATGACATTCCCATCGTTTTAGTGAGGAATGGCGGCGTCAGCTCATTTTCGTCTGAAAGTTTTTTCAGCGCATCGAAGAACGGGGAGCCAAACTCTTTGGAGCAGATTTCGATGTATTCGTCGGGCCGGGGTTGTGTGCCCTTGAATAGCAACTCGGCAACCGTTTTGATGCCCTTGTTGAATCGGGTTAACTTGGCTCCGTAGTTGCCGAAATTTATTTCACCCAAACCAGCATGCTTTGCATGGACTTTCAGTGCTTTGATAATCGTGTATGGGGAGATCAAGCGCTTCCGTGCGTCTGTCGAAATCGCGTTCCATCGCTCGGTTATGGCGGACAGGCGGGATAATTGGCGATAGGTCTTTTTGGCCGCTTCATTAGGATAGAGCAGGCATTGGGCAAACAGGTCTGCAAAATCCTCGGCTTCATTTCCTTCGAGCTTGGGCGAGTAAGCATGGCCAAGCTCGTGTGCCATCCAAAACATGAAGTCATGTAGTTTGCTATCGAGGTTCAGCCAGATCCAAGTGGTCATGGAATCGGGTAGGTAGGCATGCATGGCGTTGCCGTGCTGTTTGCGTTCCCCCCAGAAAACCGGGATGAGCACAGCATCCAATTTCTTGAATTGAGCAATAAAATGCTGGATTCCGATCTTTCCGCTCTTTGAAACGCCCATATCCTCGCGAGCCTCCGCAGCAACCTCCTGCGCATAGTCATAATCCACAAGGGGCGCTTTAAGTACGGGAGGGCAGGTTCTGTCGGTGGGGAGATGTGGCACTAGGTCACGAAGACGACTGCCGGCTTCTTTTGCCCAGACTACATGCTCATCCGTGGTCTTGCGGTTGGCCTTCGCCCGGTAGGCCACGCGCGGTTCGTTGACGGCCATCTGTTCCTGCACCAGTTCCTGATAGGGCTGGCCAAGGATCATGCCCAACCGCAGTAACTTGTCGGGTTTTGGGAAGGAATCCCCCCGTTGCCATTTCGAGACCGCCTCGCGCGAGACCCCGAGCTGCTTTGCCAGTTGAGCGGCATTCAGTCCGACTTGGGTGAGGGAGGCGTGGAAGACGGCGGAGTTTATTTGCTTCTTCATAGCGGTGCAAGTTGTCAGTTTATGTCAACTTTTGTCAACTGAAATCTGATGACTGGGGAAGAAAAATTTAGCGGAGAGGTACGGTACGGCAATGTAGATGCGAGATTGCTTCTCTTCGGTGCAATCACTAACCGCATTGCGGAGGGTCGGGCGGCGGGAAGGGGATCTGGTAAATTATTCCACCGTTGGATAGTGCATTTCGGTCTGTCCATTCCCATTGATTAGGGATTGGTCGAATCCTTGGGAGAGTTCCACAATCTTAAAGTTGATTTTGTTGTCGGTTCGCAATTGTTCGCAGTAGGTCGACATGGTGCTGCGGTCTTCCGTCAGCAGGAACAACGCTTCCTGCTCTTCTGTTTGAGCAATAATCTTGAAATCATCCTTCACGGCATCTCGTTGCCCGGCTCCAACTTTATCTCGGTAGTAGGCTACATTTAAATCCGCGCATCGAATAGCCTCCTCCAAATTGAAGGGAAGAACCTTGAAGTTGTGTAGCGGGAGATCGGTGACGGCTTGTTTGATTCCAAATTCGGAAGCCACCACCGTCGGCAAATACAACGGCATGCCCGCTTCTAGGAAAAACTGGTAGTACGCCTTTGCCGCTTCGTGGGCGGGGCGGTTTTCGTCGGAAAGTGAAATCAGAAAGGTTGTGTCAAGAACAGCTCCGCTACGTTCCATACTCTTCCCCTCGCTGTTCCGCCACCCATTGCGTAGCATTCTCGATATCCGCCCAGGCCTTGGTGCCTTTTTTGATCAATGCGTTCAATTCCGCCTCGTCATACGAGGGCGCTTTCCCTGCAAACTCGATCAAACGCACTTTGCGCAACTCCCGAGTCTGTATATTTTGCTCGGCTAAAACCCGAACCTGAACATCATGATAAAGCATATTTTCGGTTTGGTCTCGCAGGTATTCCTCGGAGCTGTCTAGCTTCAAGAGCTTGGGCAATCCCTTGACTTCAAGATGCACATTCGCGGAAGTCTTGCCGCCCATGTCTTGAATACGACCCGTCAAATATCTCTCGGTTTCAACCCACAGATCTTCGCTTTTGCGGTGATAGTCGGTTTTGTTCGAAATGGTGATTGAACGGAACATTTTTTCCGGCGACTCAATGCTGATCTTGAAATCCGAATGCTGGTGGGCTTGCCGCTGCCAGCTCTTCACGATTGTCTGACGAGCCGGATTCATACCATCCAGATCATTTCCGACTTCCAACCGCTGGACATCAGGCTGAACTAATTGGGCCAATAGCACAGGCAACACCAGCCGAAGCTTGTAGGAACCTTCTTCGACAGCGACGTGAACTTCGTCGAGCTTCACCTCGCGCGAACCTCCCTTGATGAAATCCTCAACTTCTTTATTGAAACGATTAAAGCGCGTAAATCCAATCGTATCGGGGGTTATTTCAACCCCGTCAACTCGGTCTTCCAGCCTGAATGTTATGGTTTCGAATGCACTCATCTCTTTCGCCTTGACTGGAGATTTTCTAGCACAGCCGTTCAGCAAAGCCAATGGCATTTTCGATGCAAGCCGACAAGATGTTGGCGGCGTGAAAATGTAGACGACGCTTCCAGCTTCGTTGTGGGTGAGTGGGGCGTGTTGAGATTGCGATGTGTGAAAGGCGGAAAAAGTGTGTGTTATGCTTCCTGAACGCGGCAGGATGCGCGCGTCTACGATGGGGCGAAGGCGACGACCATTAACTATGCATTACTTTGTTCGTATTCTGCAAGTAGAGCCTTGATGTTGGTCGGGGGGATATAGACCGGAGGAACTGGGAGCCGTTGCGTGACGCTGGTGACAAATTCCCTGAAATATGGAAGAACGTGGCTGAGAATAAATCCATTATTGAATTCTTCCCATGACAATGCCGCGTCGGCTGCTCGGAGGTAGCTCACAGCATAGGTTGCCGTGAAGCTGAATGGCGGGTTTTCAACCCCCTTCATCAAGTCAAAATAGATGA
>CBDVCB010000098.1:0-8961 GCA_965372395.1 uncultured bacterium | reverse complement strand
GCAACATAATGAACTACGCAACATATCCGTTCTTATGTTGCGCGCAACATAAGAACGGTTCAAACCAAGCTCATCCCCGCGCCCCTGCCGGTTCCCCGGCACCCCCGCCCTGACGAGAAAAACAAGCCGCCCCATCCTGCAAAAACTCCCCGTGAAGGTTCGTTTACCCATGGTTCCCTTGCCCAACCTCTTCCAACCCTTCCAGCCATTGGGAAGGAATATAAAGAAAATCATGGAATCGGAGCTCGGGGTTCCATACAATCCCCATAGATAGGTTGGACGTGTCCGAGAGGCTCAGCCCAACATCACGATAGCACCTTGCGGATGCTCTCATATCCATCCAGCCATTCAACTCCTGCGACGGAACGTTGGAGGTTGCGGGAGGCAGGAGGGATAAAACCCTAATCGCTCGCTACAGTAATAAAGAAGAACAATAATGAGAACAATGATGAAAACAATACTAGCCGTTTATATTATAACCATGTCCTGCCTAGTTGCAGGAGGGCAACAGAAGGAACAATTGAATAAGACGTTATCCCACACTCGAATCAATCCCTTTAAAGGGGCCCTTGCGCCAGCTCCCATTGGCGGATCATTCAGAATGAAGGATTACATCATATGGGGCGGATCTGTCGTAAAAGGCGATGATGACCGTTATTACATGTTCGCATCGCGTTGGCCGAAGGCCGTAGAAATGGGGAATTGGGTGGTAAATTCCGAAGTTGTCCTAGCTTCGTCGGAGAAAGCTGAAGGACCGTACGAATTCGAGAAGGTCGTCCTACCGCCACGTGGCCCGAAGTTTTGGGACGGCATGGTTACACACAACCCATCAATTCACAGGCATAACGGTAAGTATGTATTGTTCTACGTTGGCTCCACATATAACTTCGAGCGGCCTACATCACCTGTCAGCAAAAAGATTTACGGGGAAGTCTGGAACGGGAAACGAGTCGGTGTGGCGGTTGCCAGTTCTCCGTTTGGCCCATGGGAAAGGCTTGACGAGCCAATTCTTCAGCCACGGCCCGGCAAGTGGGATGGTGCCATTATCTCCAATCCGGCCCCCGTGATCCATGAAGATGGCAGTGTCTTGCTGATTTACAAGAGCGCTCCAGTACCCTACCCGGCTCGAAACAAGAACAGGGCTTTGCACTTTGGAGTTGCCACGGCACCGCATTATCTTGGTCCGTACAGGAGAATGAATGATGGTCAGAAAATCGAAATAGAGGGCGCAAAGAACGCACATGTCGAGGACCCGTGTGTATGGCGGGCGAATGGTTACTATCAGATGGTGGCGAAGGTATTCAGCAAAACCCTGACGGGTGAACCCGGAGCTGGTTTTTATGCGTATTCTGAAGATGGAATTAAATGGGTTTTACCAGAAAATCCTAAAGCCTATAGCCGTGCGGTATTATTCAGCGACGGCACGAAAAGAAATCAGACAAAGCTAGAACGACCCCAAGTGCTTATTCAGGACGGCAAACCAACCCATATCTTCTTTGCTACCGCCGATCACAAGTGGGCAGACATCTATAATCTGGTTATCCCTTTGAAAAGAAACATAGGCGAACAATCTCCTGGAGGCGACAGCCCAAAGGCCGCGCCTCATGAGTGACGTTCAATCTGCGCTTAACCCCGATTTTTAGACCACAGGCTGTTTTTTGTGGCAAGACAGATGATTCAGGTATCTTTTGAAAGCATCGATTTTATTGGGCGAAACCATGATTGAAGAGCTTGAACATGGTGTAGACCATCATTTCTCGCAATAGAAACAGGGGTCAGCCGGGGCCTGTGAATCTTAGAATCGAGGCTTTTATGAGGGAAAAATAAAGAGGGCAGATTTGGGAAAAGATCCCGTAATCTCGTAATTTGATCCAGAAACAGAACAACCAAAGGAAAATCATGGCAACAAACCCAATAGGCCAGAGAACAAAAACAATCGGCATAAAGATGAAAAAAGAGCTGACCGACGAGATCGAAAAACGAGCCGAATCCATGTACCTATCACACAGTAGATACTGCAGAATCATTCTATCCCAATGGCTAGAATCCGGCAAAAAACTCAACCTCGCAGAAAAATAGAATCGGTCTAATCAGGTGAAATACGGAACTGTAACCGCCGGTTGAAAAGTGCGGCGGCAATGATAGATACACTGAGGGCGGATGGATCCATTGCAAAAAAAGAGGGCTTGGCATTGTTCTTATGGGAACAATGCTAGCCCTCATATTGTGCCCGCACCCAGGAGTGGGCCGGAGAGGCACGATTAAACCCGTGCAATTTGCCCGTCTTGGGCACTCATCAAACGCTGGACAAGTTCCTCATAGCTGCCCACCGCGATGAGGGTTTCCTTGCAGGGCAGGATAATTTCGGCACGGTCTTCGAACGCGAGGGAGTGCCTGATGCGGGCTCCCGTCATTTCGATCAGCCGTTTGTTTTCCGGGCGGATCGCAACCCCGGTTTCCTTGTTGTAGTCGCTTAGCGGCACTGCATACACTTCCAGAAACATTTTATTCTCCTTATTTTTTTACGGATTGGATCATAATCGTGCGCACTCGGCTGTGTCTATCACGAAAATAGATTGCTTGCGTCGAATCCTTCGGGAGTTTCCGGCTCTCCCCGGAAAAAGAAAAGGCCAGTCATATTGACTGGCCTTTAAGGTGGTCGGGGTGGAGAGATTCGAACTCCCGACCTATTGCTCCCAAAGCAACCGCGCTACCAGACTGCGCTACACCCCGTTTCCAATGATGGAAAGCGCGGAAATATCAAGGATTCGGAAAGCAAAGGCAACCCCTTTTTCGAACATTCCTGAACGACGGTTGCAATAGCGGTTCGCTTGGGTATGATGGGTTGCACTATGACAATGAATATCCAGACCGTAGAGGAACTGAACAAGGCCATCCGCAACGGCGATGTCCGCGAATACATCCAGGAGGAGGAGAAGGCCAAGGGGCTGGAGGTGGAGGGTATCGCCGGGGAAATCGCGGAGCAGAACCACCGACTGAAGTGGATTTGGCTGGCTGGACCGTCATCGGCGGGGAAAACAACCTTTACCCGGAGACTGGCGGCAGAACTTCAAGCGCGGGGCATTCCAACGCATCAGATTTCGCTGGACAACTATTTTGTGGATCGCGACCTGACCCCGAAGAATTCCAAGGGCGAATACGACTATGAGCATATCGAGGCCATCGACCTCCCCTTGCTGGAGCGCCATCTCGACAAGCTGGAGAATGGCCACACCATCGAGATGCCGCACTTTAGGTTTTTGCATGGCCGCCGCGAGTTCCGCGGCGAAATCATCCACCTGAAACCGGACGAACTGGCGCTGATCGAGGGCATCCACGGGCTGAATCCGCGCATTACCTCGTTTGTCGATCCCGCCCACGCATTGAAAATCTACATCGGTGCGCGGACTACGCTGATGCTCGACAACGATACGCGTATTTCGAGCACCAACCATCGGATGATGCGCCGCATGATCCGCGACCATCACTTCAGGGGAAACCCGGTGGAAAAAACCTTTACCCTCTGGCCGTCGGTCCGGGCGGGGGAAGACAAGTGGATCTTCCCGTTCCAGCCCTTGGCCGATCAGGAATACAACTCCGCACTGGGCTATGAGATTTCCGTTCTCAAGCCTTTGGTCGAACCGTTGATCCACTCGCTGCCGAGCCACCATCCGGGGTACAAAAAAGCCCAGGAACTGCTGGAGTTCCTAGGGCATTTTGAGCCGATCGACAAGTCATGCGTCCCGCCGGATTCCATCCTTCAGGAATTTATCGAGTCGCCGCGCTAGCGGGCGATCCCCTTTTCGGAGGCTCGGCAGAATTCGAGCAGGTGCTTGATTTCCGGGGTTTGCTCCAGCTCGGCTTCGATCTTGTCCAGCGCTTGAGCAACGGGGATCTTCTGCCGATAAAGGATGCGATAGGCTTCCTTGAGGGCCTTGCGCCCGGCTTCGTCGATCCCGCGGCGCTCCATTCCGATCTTGTTGAAACCGCGCACTTCGATGGGGTCGCCGTGGCCGATCATGTAGGGGGGCAGGTCCTTGGTTATTTTCGACATGGCACCGACAAACGCGAGGGTACCGACGCGCAGGAACTGTACGATCCCGACGAGACCCTCGATGGTGGCCATATCCCCGATGACGACGTGCCCGGCAATCTGGCAGGCATTGGCAATAATAACGTGGTTACCAATCTGGCAGCAGTGCGCGATGTGCGCATAGGCCATGAGGAGGCAATTGTCCCCCACCGTTGTGAATTCACCGTCGTTGGTGGCGGCGTTGACGGTGACGTACTCGCGGATGACGGTGTTGTTGCCGATCGTGACACCCGGATGCCCTCCCTTGAACTTGAGATCTTGCGTCTGCCCGCCGATCACGGCAAACGGGGATACCTTGCACCCGTTTCCGAGAGTGGCCTTCCCCGCCACCACCACATGGGAAACCAGTTCGGTGCCGCTACCGATCACAGCCATTTCGCTTACGGTGCAGTACGGACCGACGATGGCATCGTCGGCAATCTGCGCGCCATCGGCCACGATGGCGGTTTTATGAATCCGTGCCATGGTTCTATGCTCCGTAGCCAAACATTAGGTCCGCTTCGCTGACAAGATCGCCGTCCACATAGGCCTTGCCCTTCACCGAAGCCATGCGGGAACGCATGCGCACCACCTCGATTTCAATGCGCAGCTGGTCGCCCGGCAGTACCACCCGCCTAAACTTGGCATTGTTGATCGACATGAAAAAAGCCACCTTGCCGTCTTTGCCATCGCGGGAATTGAGCAGCACGCCTGCCACCTGCGCCATGGCTTCGAGTTGCAGTACGCCGGGCATCACGGGGTTGTCCGGAAAGTGCCCCTGGAAAAACAGTTCGTTAAAGGTCAGGTTCTTGATCCCGACGATGCGGTCGCTCCCGTCTTCGAATTCAATGATTTTATCCACCAGCATAAAGGGATAGCGGTGCGGCATGATCTTAAGGATCTCGGTTGTACTAAGTTCTGGCATGGTCTACTCCTGATTTGGGTTGAAAAGAGGAGTTGGAAGCTAGGGGTTCCGAAGGGGTTGTTCAACATTATTTTGAGCGGCCAGAAGCTCGTCCAGCACCGGACACCCCTCGGAGACGCTCCACGCGAACGGAAAGGTGCGGCACTGTTCCGGGCGGGCTTCGTAGATGGAACAACGGTTCCCCTCAAGAAAAGCACAGCTTCCGTCTGCTTTGTCCAGCAGCGCCAACCGAGTCCGGTTGGGAGCCAAGCGGGTATGGAGATCGATGAACTCCCGATCCAGCACCCCTAGGTGCGCAGAGAGGGTCGCAATGTCGTTTTCAGTCAGTAAAACCGATCCCGACCAGCGACAGCAATCACCACAGCCCGTGCATTTAAAAGCCTCTAAAACATTGGGGTCTATCATTGAACCGTCCACATTAATATCGCCTGAATGCGTTGACATTTTGAGATCTTGTAGACACTATGCCTCGTTTCACATCCATTTACGGTAAATGGAATGTTTAGGATAACCTCGAAGAAAGGATCAAGAGCGATGTTCAACAAATTTACGAAAACCACGATTTTAATGGTACTTCCCATGGCCTCCCTGCTGGTATTGACCGGATGCGAGGAAGAAGAAGTTGCGGCACCAGCCACCGAACAAGTCGACCTGTCGCAAACCGAAGACCTGTTTTCCCAGCCCATCCAGCCCAACCCACTCACCACCGATCCTGCGGCCGTGATTGTCAGGGTAAACGGCGAAGACATTACTCGCGGAGAGATCATGGAAGTCATGAACGCCAGCCTTCAACAACTGGCAGGCCGGGTGCCTCCCCAGCAACTCCAGCAGATGCAGGCCCAGCTCTATACCAATGTACAGGACCAATTGATCACGAAAAAGCTGATGGATGCCGCCATTGCCGCCGCAAACATCGAGGTTACGGAAGCAGACCTGAACACCGCCATGGAGGAAATCCGTGCCAGTGTACCCCCGGGGCAGGATTTCGAAGCAGCCCTCGTTGCGAACGGAACGACCCTCGAAAAATTCACCGAGAACATCAAGGTACAGCTCGCTGGCAAAAAGTTCCTCGAAGGCAAGACCGAAGGCATTGAAGACGCGACGGAAGCCGAAGCCAAAGAGTACTACGATGCCAATCCCGACCGCTTCAAAAAACCCGAAAGCGTAAGCGCCAGCCACATCCTCATCAAATTCGAGGAAGCCGACACCGACGAAGCCAAGGCCGAAAAGAAGGCCCAGCTCGAAACGATCCGTGCAGACATCATCGCCGAAACCATCACCTTTGAAGATGCGGCCAAAACCAACTCCGCTTGTCCGAGCAGTGCCCAAGGCGGATCGCTTGGCTCCTTCGGCAAAGGTCAGATGGTTCCCGAATTCGAGCTTGCCGCCTTCACTCAGGAAATAGGCGAAATCAGCGACGTAGTTGAAACCAGCTTTGGCTACCACATCATAAAGGTCACGGATCGCCAGAAAGAAGGGGTTGTGGAACTCGACGAATCCAAGGAACAGATCATGACCTTCCTCACCCGCCAAAAGAAACAGGACGCCGTTACCAACTTCATCAAGAGCCTGCGCGACAGCGCCACGATCGAAATGGTCGCCGCGCCATAGAGCTGAACGCTGCTTTCATCTGCAAACACCCCTCCAAGCCGAGGGGTGTTTTTTTTGGTCTTCCGCAAAATCTACGGGGTACATCGCAGAGGAATACAACCGCAGATGGGCGCGGATAAAGCGAAGAATATGGATACCATCGGGCTTGCAGAGGACTTTCACCTCCAAGCAGGTGCGCCCTGCCGGGCGCACCATAAAAAACTCCCGGCTGCGTGACGCAACCGAGAGTTTGAAATCTTAAATAACTCGCCCAATCAGATGGCAAACCCATCTACCAGCAAAAAAAACAGGGCGATCACACAAACAGCGCACAAGCCCAGCGACCAATACGGCAAAGAGCCGCCCACCACCTTCCGGCGCAGCAGCTTGGAATACGCAGCCACTGCCGCAAGCAGGAACGTAATCAACAGCACCCCCAGAAACGCCGCCTTGTTCTGCGCCGCATGCGCGACCCTGCTGCCCGCAGGCCCCACCAGCGGAAGGATCATGCACAGAAAAAAGAACGAAAGCCCGGAAGCCACCGCCATGGTGGTTCCGAAAAGCGGTCTGGATAATATTCCGTCGGTTGGCGGTTGGCCTTGCCTGTCCATAGGGTTCCCGTTGGTTAAAGTGGCGGTGAATATACGCAAGAGCCCCGAAGGTTGGAAGAAAAATCAGCGCGGTTCGCCCAGGCCCCCATGGGGTTTTTATCTAATGGAACTTTGAGTAATGCCGGTATGAAGAACCTATTTTTGTAAACAGTTTCCCGTGAATTTGTTTTTGTACGCTCGATGAAGAATACAAAAACAAACCCCAATCGGAACTCGAAGCACTCTTCTTTGAGTGGTAACCCACTGCATATCAAAATCATAGAAACCAAAAAGGATGTTGCGCTTTTCACAAAACTCGCCAAGCAGTTCCACTACATGGGCGAGGGCTGCCCGGCGGGCGACACGCCTCGGATGGCCGTGGTCGCCGATGGCGAATGGATCGGCTGGACGGACCAGCAACGCGCGGCCCGCCAAAAACTGATCATCCAGAACCGTCGCTTTGTCTTGCTGGCCCAACCCGGGAAGCATCCCAACCAGACTTCGCGCATCTTGGGGAAGGTGGCTCGGGAGCCGCCCTCGCTATGGCGGGACACCTTCGGATACGAACCCTTGCTCGCCGAAACCTTTTCGGATATCGAGGCGCGCGAAGGGACGTGCTACAAGGCGTCGGGATGGACCGCGCTGGGCAAGACGAAGGGGGTATTCCCGCCACGCGGCGGACTACTATGTGCCCAACGACCGCCCCAAAAAGCTATGGGTTCGCGAGCTGCGCAAAGACGCGACCGAGCTGCTTCGCTTGATCCATCTCCCCGATGAGTTCAAAAAAGGGGCAACGGCGGATGCGGACGGCGTCATGCCCATCAAGGCCAAGCAGATCGAGTCGCTCCACGAAACGCTCTGCAAGGTCCCCGACCCGCGGGCGAAAAACTGCGTCTACCACATCGGAGCGATCCTTTCGCTCGTGGCCATGGGGGTTTTCAGCGGGCACAAGGATCTTAAGGCCATCATGCGCTTTGCCAACCGAACGACCCTTTCCCAACGCAAAAAACGTGCGCTTCCAAGCTTTAAAAAAGGAGGCCGCTACAAGAAAATCCCCTCCTATTACCGCCGTCTACAGCCTCTTGGGCCAGCTGGATCTCGACGCGTTCTCGCAGGTGCTTTCGGAGTGGCTCGCCCAGCATCGAGGAACCCTGCCCGTTGCGCTGCCATGGACGGGAAGCTCATCCGCGACACCGTCGGGCTCGTCACCCTCGCCGAACACGAGGCCGGCTCGCCCCCGCAGATGCGCTCAACACCCAGAAGGATACCGCCCGGGCCATTGTGGATCGGGGTGGCGAGTACTGCATGCAAGTCAAGGACAACCAAAAAACCATCCATCAAGAGGCCAAGCTCCGTGCGAAGAAACTCGCCCCTCTTTTTGCCCAGACCCAAAAAGCGCACGGACGAATCGACGAGAGAGAAGTAGCCATCCAAAGCGTCACACCCATGCAGATCGGGTTCCCGCACGTCCAAACCGTCATCAAAATCTGGCGCAAATCAACCGCGCACAAAACGGGGGAAAAAGAGATCTGCTACTACCTCAGCTCCGAACCCTTCGACCGGCGCACCCCCGAGCAATGGCTTGAGCTCGTCCGAGGACACTGGGGCGGCGTGGAAATACGCAACCACTGGCGAAAAGACGCACGCCTGCTCGAAGACAAGACCCGCAGCCGGAACCCAACGCTGGTCGGTGCCTTCGCCATACTTCGCAACATCTTGCTGTTCACGCACAAAGAGCAAGATAATCACGTAACACTCCCGGGGTTCGCAGAGGATATTGCCGC
>CBDVCB010000097.1:0-9186 GCA_965372395.1 uncultured bacterium | reverse complement strand
CGGTTCAAACCAAGCTCATCCCCGCGCCCCAGCCGGTTCCCCGGCACCCGCCCTGACCATGAACTCGAACCGCGACATCCCGGCACTGGAAAAAGGCACCTCCGCACGCCTTGCCCGAGCGTGCGCCCTGAATCAGAAAAACAAGCCGCCCCATCCTTCAAAAAACTCCCCGCGAAGGTTCGTTTATCCATGGTTCCCTTGCCCAACCCCCTCCAACCCTTCCAGCCATTAAAAAGGAATACAAAGAAAATCATAGACTCGGAGCTCGGGGTTCCATACAATCCCAAAGATAGGTTGAACGTGTCCAAGAGGCTCAGTCCAACATCGCGATAGCACCTTGCGGGTGCTCTCATATCCATCCAGCCATCAGCTTCCGCGGTAGATATCGATGTTTTCACGAAGCTGGACGAATAAAACCCTAATCGTTGGGATCGCAAATAACTATTTCTGCAGAAATCATGGGGAATTCTGCAATACAAAACAGAAACACAAGGAGTAATATGAAGCGCAATATCATCACTACAGCAATAGCAGTATCACTAGTGGCCGGAGTTTGTGTTGCCGAAGAAACGGAAGTAAAAGAATCAAAGGATTTTTCACTGCGGGTTTCTCTCGGGAACGCACCGGGAATTGATGAAGTTAAAGATTCCACAGAAACCAATAGCGTCAATGACGATGGCGGAGCACGAGTGGAAGTTCTCGCAGTAAAACGTTGGTGGAGCCAAAATAATCCAAATATTGGAGGAAGCTTTGGCGGAGGTATTTTCTTTGGTAATCACGCTTTATCTGATTCCGGCATGGAAGTTGACCTAACAACATTTGGCGGAATGATTCAGGGTGGATTCATTGCAAAAGCTGGAGAAAATTTTGTTTTTGAAGTTGGTCCGTATCTCGGTATCGGAATAGCGAACAATGAAACTACAGGTTATTCTGATGGCACAGGTTCTTACGGACTCTTCGGAGTCAAAGCTGGAGCCTTTGTTCTTCTGGGCGACAACATTGAACTCGGCTTAGAGCTCGGATATGAAGGGTTTGCTCATGAGCAAGAATACAAAGACGGATCTGGAACCGAAGATGTTACCTTTAGAGGCAATGGCCCACGTATTGCTGCTGTACTAGCAGTAAAATTCTAGTCATTGGAGCCGCTTGCAAAACCTCTTGGTTTTGCGCGACAGTTGTCGGGTACCGGTTATTGGTTGTCAGGCGAACTACCTGCTGAACAACGGGTTGTTCCGACAACCAATAACTGATAACCATAACCCGGAATAGCGAAACCGAAGGTTTGAACCGGCCAACAGCCTATTTTCTACGAAAATTATGCTTCGCGGCAAGTTCCTCAAGCGGGTTGTTGAATTCTCCGATGCCTCGGGGCTGGAAGTCAGGTTGGCCCATTTCCCGCCATACCACAGCAAATACAATCCGATCGAGCGCTATTGGGGCGGTCTTGAAAAATCATGGAACGGCTATTTGCTCGACAGCGTAGAGACCGTTCTCAAAAGGGCATTGGAGAGTCGGCTAACCCGTTCAAGAACGCTGCCGTGGTGGGATATCACAATAAAACCAATCCTGGTACATTCATAAATTCTACTCCCCTCAGAAAGATTGAGCGCCCCGAAGCCAAATTCCTTCAAGGCAGCCAGGACTTTCCGGGCATTATCCCGATGGATGCCCAGATAGATGTCGAGGTCTGCCGGTAAAGCGAGGGCAACCGTGAAGCGCAAGCTCATAACCGCCCACGATCAGGCAGTCAACCTCGTGTGCGTTAACAACTCGAGCAACTCTTTGAAGTCGGGGTAGAGTTCCATGGTATTGCTCCCGGAGTTGATCCACGGCGGCAATGCGCTCCGTGGTTGTACGTGAACGCCAATATTCGACATCGCGCCTAGCGGATTAGTTCAACACATCAATAGAACACCTTCCAAAGAAAGAGGCCTTGGGGTTGGGCGGTTTGGACTTTGGCGGTGCGCTTGCCGTGGTCGAGAATATCGAGCGCGGCTTCGGGTTCGAGGCGGCCCATGCCGACATGGATCAGGAATCCGGCGAGGCCGCGAACCATTTTGTAGAGGAAGCCATTGCCCTGCACCTCCAGCGTTATATCGGCCCCGTGCTTGCGGACATGGAACGAGTGGATGGTGCGGACGGTACTTTTGATAGGCACTTTCCGATTGGCGGCGAACGGCGCGAAATCGTGCTCGCCCACCAGCAGCGCGGCGGCGGTGCGCATCTTTTCAACATCCAACGGGCGGCCCTCCTGCAGGCGGTAGAGGCGTTTGGTGGGCGGGACAATCAGGCCGTTGTAGATGAAGTAGCGATACTCCTTGCCCACGGCGCTAAAGCGCGCGTGGAAATCGGGCGGCACCTTTCCCAAAGCCTGGATGCGGATATCGCGGTCGATCTGCGCATTGAGCCCGCGCTGGAAATATTTTGGATCGATGGGCTTTTCCAAATCAAAATGCGCCACCTGCGCACGGGCATGCACCCCGGTGTCGGTGCGCCCCGAGGACTCGACGCGCACATGCTTCTGGCCGGTCATCTCCGCCAGTAGCCGCTCGATCTCACCCTGCACCGTCCGGTGGCGCGGCTGAACCTGCCAGCCGGAATAGTTTGTGCCGTCGTAGGCCACCTTGATTTTATAGCGCGTGGACATAGGCGCGTAATGTCCAATCATTGGAGGCGTTCTTCAAGCCTATTCCCTCTCCAACCAACGTAGCAACGTAGCGCGGTTTATTCTTTCCGGCTTTTCGCTTTCTCAATTTTCGCGAGGCCGCTAGTGTGCGTGCATTATGGAAATTCCTTATACGATCTATCCAGAGCAACGGTATGTGCATGCGGTTGGCAACAAAAAGCAAACCATGGCAGAGATGATTTCAGTGGTCGACGCCGTTGCCGAAGACCCGCGATTCGACTCCAACTACAGCATGCTCTTTGACTTGCGAAAGGCCGACTATACCGCCGAGCTGCGCGACGGAGATGATTTTGTCGCGGCACTGAAGCGCCGGATACCGGACTTCCAAGACAAATTCGCGCTGCTCGTCCCTGAAAAACTGCACGTCTTGGCGAAGCTCTACTCCGTGCTCGCCGCCGTCGGCGGATTCGACCGGATGAAATGCTTCCTCGACATCGATAAGGCCAAAGCCTGGTGCGGTATTCAGGACTAATCCCTAGCCCGCCTTTGTTTCAGCCTTGATCCAATCCAGGAAACCGGGATTGCCGTCGACTATGGGCAGGCAGGCGATGCAGGGGCAGTCGTAGGAGTGGAGCTGCTTGACGCGGTCGATGAGTTCGGCTTTCCGGGCATTGGACGTTTTTAAAACCAGAGCAACCTCCTCGCCATCGCAGACCTCCCCTTCCCACCAGTAGACCGACTTGATGGCACCGAGTAGGTTGGCGCAGGCGGCGAGGCGCTCCCCGACAACCTTCCGCGCAATCAACTCCGCCTCGGCCGCATCCACTGCCGTCACATAAACAAAAAACGTATCCATCGGTCTCCCCTACTCATTTCGCCATTGGCCCTTCGTGCCGTGGAAGAGCCAGTCGGCTTCGGGCATCCCCCATCCGCTGGGCGGATAGGTATAAGGCTTAAGCTTGTCAAAGTGGTCAAGGATCGGCTGCACCACGCGCCACTCGGCCTCGACTTCGTCGGAGCGGGTAAACAAGGTGGAGTCGCCATGCAACGTATCGAGAAGCAAACGTTCGTAGGCCTCCGGCAGCGATTTGTTCCATGTTCCGGAATAGGAAAAGTCCAGCTTCACGTCTTCGACCACAAAGCGCATGCCCGGGCGTTTGGTGCCCACCTTCAGGAAGATGCCTTCGTCGGGCTGGATGCGAAAAATGAGGGTGTTGGGTTTGACGCGGGTGATATCGCAAACATCCTCTTTGCATTCGACATGCTGGAAGAGCTGGAGCGGCGGAACCTTGAACTGCACGGCGATTTCGGTGGTTTTCTTGGCCATGCGCTTGCCGGTGCGCAGGAAAATCGGCACGCCGGCCCAGCGCCAGTTGTCGATCTTCAAGCGCATGGCCGCAAAGGTTTCGGTCTGCGAATGCGGATCGATCCGATCCTCCTCGCGGTAGCCAATGATGTGCTGGCCGGCTGCATCGACTCCCCCGCCATACTGACCGCGGCAGGCGGCATCGGAAATATCCTTGCGGATGTCGAGCCGGGCGGCGGCGAGCACCTTGACCTTCTCGTTGCGGATCGCCTCGGCGGAAAGATCGCCGGGGGGCTCCATGGTGACGAGGCAGAGGAGTTCGAGCAGGTGGTTGGTGACCATGTCGCGGATGGCGCCATATCCATCGTAGTATCCACCGCGACCGCTCTCCATGCCGACGGTTTCGGCGGCGATGATTTGGATATGGTCGACATAGCTGCGGTTGAATACCGGCTCGAAGATCGCGTTGGAAAACCGGAACGAAAGGATGTTCTGCACGGTCTCTTTGCCGAGGTAGTGGTCGATGCGGTAGATCTGCGATTCGTCGAGGTGGCCCAGTAGCGCGGCATTCAACGCCATTGCGCTTTCAAGATCCCTGCCGAACGGCTTTTCGATCACCACCCGCGTCCAGTGGCTGGAGCCCGGCCCGGCAGCCAGGCCCTCCGACTTCAGCAATCCGACCGCCGGCTCGAACAGCGACGGAATAATGGAAAGGTAGTAGAGCCGGTTTTCGGGATAGGTTTCCGTATCCCGGAACTTTTCCTTCAGCTCCGCATAGGCATCCGGGCTGGAAATATCCCCTTTATGATAGCGGATGTGTTCCACGAAACGCGCCACGGTCTCTTCGTCGGCAGGGACACGTGAAAAGGTCTTGATGGCATCGGCCATCATGCCGCGGAAGATTTCGTCGTCATAGTCGCGTCGGGCAAAGCCGACGATGGCGAACGCTGCCGGAAGCAGGTTTTGCGCATAGGCAATGAACAAGGCCGGAATCAGCTTGCGGCGCGTCAAGTCGCCCGACGCGCCAAAAATCACGATCGTCACGGGATCGCTCACGCGGCTTTCGCCAATCGTTCCACTTGTAGCCATGGCTGACAGAACTCCTTGTTGATTGACGTGAGACTACACGGGCTCCGCATGTTTTTCAACGCTTGCGATTGCCCTGTTTTATCGCTACGTTGTTGCCACCATTTTATGAAAATTCTGGCCCGATACCTATTCAACAACCTGCTGATGCCCTTGCTCTACCTGGTCGTGGCATTCACCCTGCTGTTTGTTATCGGCGATTTGATGGACAACGCCAGCGACTTTCTCGAAGCCGGGACCGGCCCGCTGGAAATGGCCTACTACTACACCCTGCGCCTCCCGAGCATGGTCATCATGATCGTTCCTCTCTGCCTGCTGCTGGCCGTGCTCTACAGCCTTTCGTCGCTCACGCGCCACAGCGAAATCACCGCCATGCGCGCCAGCGGCATCAGCATCTACCGCATCGTCCGCCCCTTCATGCTCATCGGCTTTGCCTGCCTCGCTTTCACCGCCATCGTCAACGAATACACCGGCCCCAAGTTTGCCTACCGCGCCGACCAGTTTGTCGAACGCCAGAGACTCTCCGAAGAGGAGGTCTACTTCGAACAGATCGCCTTCAAGAACCCCACTGCACGCCACACTTGGTACGTTAAACAGTTCGACACGCGCAGCTACACCATGCAGGAAATCGAGCTCATCCAGCAACGCGAGGATGGCACCGACCATACCAAATACAATGTTTCAAAGGCGCGCTGGATGGATGGACGCTGGTGGTTCGAGGAAGGCAGTATTCAGGCGTTTGACGAACAGGGAAACCCGGTCGGACTCGCCGAAAAATTCACAACACTGGAAATGCGAAAGCTCCCCGAAGTTCCCGCAGATTTCATGAGCGAGATCAAGGATCCGGCCTACCAATCCTCCATGGAATTGTGGAAATACATCCAGACGCACAAGTCCCTTCTCTCCCCGGAGACCTTGACCAAATACGAGGTCGACTTCCACCACCGCCTCTCCATGCCCTTCGTCTGCATCGTCATCACCATGATCGGCATCCCCGTCGGCGCGCATACCGGTCGCAAGGGCGCCTTCGCCGGCATCATGCTCGCACTCGGCATGTTCTTCGGATTCTACGCCACGCAGTTCACCATGGAATACTTCGCCAAGCAGATGTACATCGCCCCTTGGCTAGGCCCCTGGGGTGCCATCATTGCCTTCTTCGCCATCGGCAGCATCATGATCCACCGGATGCGGTGAGTGATGAGGCGGGAGGTTTTTTCCTGCCGCTAAACCCCAACAACTAAAATCACGCCTCACTCGTCACCTACAACTCCATCACGGCGCGGTTGAGGTCTTGGAGGACGGCTTTGGCGTCGCCGAAGAGCATCAACGTGTTCTCGTTGATGAAGAGCTGGTTCGGGATGCCGGCAAAGCCGGGGCTGAGGCTGCGCTTGATGACAATCACCGTGCGCGACTTGTCGACTTCGAGGATCGGCATGCCGTAGATCGGGCTGGACGGGTCGTCGCGCGCGGCGGGGTTGGTGACGTCGTTCGCGCCAAGCACGATGGTGACGTCGGTCTGCGAAAACTCGGGATTGATATGGTCCATCTCGACGAGCTTGTCGTACGGCACCTCGGCCTCGGCGAGCAGCACGTTCATGTGGCCGGGCATGCGGCCCGCCACGGGATGGATGGCGAATTTGACGTCGACGCCGCGCTTTCCAAGCAGTTCGGCCAGCTCTTGCGTAACGTGCTGGGCCTGGGCGACGGCCAAGCCGTAGCCGGGGGCGAAGATAACCTTTTGTGCGTTTTCGAGCAGCATGGCGACTTCTTCCGCGCCACAGCTCTTGACCTTTCCTTCATAGAATTCCTTGCCGGGGATGGAGGCCATTTGTTCGTCGCTGACCATGGCTCCGCCAAAGAGGACGGAACCGAGCGAGCGGTTCATGGCCTTGCACATGATCTGGCTGAGAATGATGCCGGAGGCTCCGACCAGCGCTCCGCTGATAATCAAACCATAGTTGTTCAGCACAAATCCGGTGGCCGCCGCCGCGAGGCCGGAGTAGGAATTGAGCAGCGCAATCACCACGGGCATGTCCGCCCCGCCAATGGCGATGACCAGCAGGATTCCCAGCCCAAGCGCCACCACCGAAAGCGCAAAGAGATAAATCCCGCCATCGGACGGATTCCTGACAAACAGGGTGGCCAGCACCAGAATGGCCAGCACCAGTCCCGCACGCCAGAGGCCTTGGTTCGGCAGCTTCATCGCCTTGTCGGCATAGCCCTGAAGCTTGGCCCACGCCACAACGCTGCCCGTCAGCGTAACGGCTCCGATGAGCGCGCTCAGCACCAGCGCAATCGCCCAGGACATGCTTCCTCCCGAAACGATGATATGGGTCGACAGGGCAACCACGAGCGAGGCCGCGCCGCCAAACCCATTGAAGATGGCCACCATCTCCGGCATCTGCGTCATTTGAACCCGCTTCGCCATGATGGCGCCAATCGCCGATCCCACGACGATGCCGGCGATAATCCATGTATAGCTCACCACCCCTTTGTCGAGGAGGGTTGCCACAATCGCAATGAGCATGCCTACGGCTCCGAGCAGGTTTCCCCGCGGCGCACTTCGGGGGGATCCCAAACCCTTCAAGCCCAGGATAAAGAGAACGGCGGAAACCAGATAGGCTAGATTAATCCACTCCATGGCCTACCCCTTTTTCCTTTTGAACATCTGCAGCATGCGGTCGGTGACCATGAAGCCGCCAACGATATTGATCATCGCCAGCACGACCGCCACGAAACCAAGAAGATTTGCAAGCCACGGAACCTCAACGGCTCCGGCGCAAATAATCGCACCAATCACCGCAATACCGGAGATGGCATTCGAGCCGCTCATTAGCGGGGTGTGCAGGGTGGGTGGAACCTTGGTGATCACCTCGTAGCCGATAAATACGGCCAACACAAAAATAATGAGAGCTTCCACGGCTATTCTCCTTTTTGTTCCATGAGCGGCTTGATCATTTCATGAACCACCTGCCCGTCGTGCACCAGCAGAGAGCCCTTCACGATTTCGTCTTCGAGGTCGATGGCAAACTCCCCTTCCTTGACCATGTTGAGCAGGAAGGTGGTAATGTTCTTGGCGAAAAGCTGCGAAGCATGGATGGACGAGCGCGAGGGGTAGTCGGTGTAGCCGACAATCTTGACGCCGTGCTTTTCGACGATCTCGTTGGCTACCGCCCCTTCGGTATTACCGCCGCGCTCGGCGGCGAGGTCGACGATGACGGAGCCGGGCTGCATCGCCTGCAGCATATCGCCGGTAATCAGAACCGGTGCCTTCTTTCCGGGAATCGCGGCCGTGGTGACAACCACATCGACCGTCGCCACCTTGGCTTTCATCTGCTCCTGTTGCTTTTTGTAGAAATCGTCCGACTGCGCCTTGGCATAGCCACCCGCGTCTTCGGCATCTTCGGTTTCGAGGTCGAATTCGATAAACTTGGCGCCGACGCTTTCGACCTGCTCCTTCACGGCCGGACGGGTATCGTAGGCCTCGACCACCGCGCCGAGGCGCTTGGCGGTGGCGATGGCCATCAGTCCGGCCACGCCCGCACCAATCACAAATACCTTGGCCGGTGTAATCGTACCGGCGGAGGTCATCAGCATCGGAAAATATTTGGGCAGCAGTTCCGCCGCTTCGATCACCGCGCGGTAGCCGGCGATCGCCGCCATCGAACTGAGCACATCCATGCTTTGTGCGCGGGAGATGCGCGGCACGAATTCGAGTCCAAATCCACTGATTTTCCTGGCGGCAAGCTGCTCCATCAAATCGAGGTTGAAAAAGGCATCCATCAGACAGATAAGCGTGGTGCCCTCTCGCAGTTTTTCCACTTCAGACGGTTCTGGCGGGCGAACCTTGAAAAGGATATCGGCGGATTGATAAAGCGCATCGGCGGTGGGGGCAATCTTCGCCCCGGCCTCTTCATAGGCCTTGTCGTCATAGAAGCAACCCGCGCCGGCACCGCTCTCCACCACCACCTCCAACCCGGCCTTGGCGAGTGCCGAAATGGACGATGGAATCAGGGCCACCCGGTTTTCCCCTGACAGGATTTCTTTCGGAACCGCAATCAACATAAGCATCACCTTTCGGACAACATCCGTTTGGAACAATGTTGATCGGCTTATACGGGTATCTCAAAAGACTGTCAAGGCATCTTGTGGCAGCGCCGTAGCGAAA
>CBDVCB010000096.1:0-9350 GCA_965372395.1 uncultured bacterium | reverse complement strand
TCCCTTAAAACGACGGGGCGGCGGCGAGGCGTGGTTAACAAACAGGAAGGCCATCTAACGGATGGCACTCATTCTTGACTCCCGCCTTCTTAGTATGGACAATGCCCATATTGGATATGTCGTATTCCTATCTTAAAGCGAGGTTGTTCATGAATTTTTCCATATCAAATGTTGTTGCAATCTCTTTGCTTTCCGCTGCCGTGGTATTTGCCAAAGATGGAGCGGAAAGCTATCGCAGTGCATGTGCGAAGGAGCTGGCGGCCGCCACGGAGATTTTCCATGGATTGGAAAAACTGGATGGCCCAAAGAATATCGAGAGTGTGCTCGTCCCTCTGAATGAAATCGAATTGCTGCTTGGCAAGAGTGCCAGCAAGGCCTCGCTCTACTACAACGTGCATCCTTCCGAGGAGATTCGTACCCTTGCGGAAAACCAACAGAAGGAAATCACCAAGCTCTATAGCGAAATCAGCCTTTCGCGTCCCTTGTTCGAGGCTTGCAAGGCTGTCGATATCACGAAGGCCGACGTGCAAACGAAGCGCTACCATGAACATACCCTTCGCGATTTCCGGAGAAGCGGTGTAGATAAATCGAAAGAGGTTCGCAAAAGAATCAAGGAGCTCAACGACGAGCTAACGGAACTCGGCCAGAAATTCTCTATAAATACCCGAAAAGATGTCCGCAGCATCACCCTGACCTCAACCAACGAGCTGGCCGGGTTGCCTGAAGATTATATCGCCGCCCATATGCCGGATGAAAACGGCGAGATTAAAATCACCACCGACTATCCCGACTATATCCCCTTCAGCCGCTATGCCGAAAACGACGAGAAGCGACTAGCACTCTATAAGGAATTCAAAAACCGCGCCTATCCCCAAAACGGCGAAGTCCTCAAAGAAATCCTGATTAAACGCCACGAGCTGGCCAACCTGATTGGCTACACGAACTATGCGGAATTCGTCACCGAAACCAAAATGGTAAAAACGGTTCCGACCGTGCGGAAATTCATCGACGAAGTTTCGGCCATTGCCAAGCCGCGGGCCAATGCGGAGTACAACGTTTTGCTGAAACGGCTACAGCAGATCGATCCCAAGGCAACGGAAGTCGGCGACTGGCAGAAAACCTATCTGGAGGAGTTGATCCGCAAGGAGCAATTCGATGTCGATGCCAAGAAGATCCGTAGCTATTTCCAGTTTGGCCACGTTCGCGACGGCATTTTCGAGCTTACGACCGCGCTGTACGGCGTCACCTTCCGCCCGTGGGACACCGAGGTGTGGGATGCAGACGTTAAGGCTTATGAACTACTAGACGGCGACAAGGTGATCGGTCGCTTCTACCTAGACCTGCACCCGCGCGAAAACAAATACAAGCATGCCGCGCACTTCGACCTGCAGGCCGGTCTAGCCGACAGGCAAGTTCCGATTTCGGCGCTGGTCTGCAACTTTCCGGGAAAAGATGATGACTCGGCGCTAATGGAGCATTCGCAGGTCGAAACCTTCCTTCACGAATTTGGCCACCTGCTGCACCACCTCTTTTCCGGTGAGCAACAGTGGATTCGCTTTTCAGGGATCGCAACCGAACTGGATTTTGTTGAGGCGCCGTCGCAGATGCTGGAGGAATGGGTCTGGAATGCCAAAACGCTCAAGATGCTGGCAATGAATGCGGAGGGGGAAACCATCCCCGCCGAGATGGTGGAGAGCATGGTTGCCGCGAAAGAATTCGGAACGGGACTGTTCGTCACCCACCAGATGTTCTATGCCGCGACGTCGATCTCCATCTACGACTGCGACCCGGCCGATCTGGATCTTTCCAAAACGATGAACGGGCTACAGGAGCAATATTCCCTATTCAAGCCAGTCCCCGACACGCACATGTATGCGAACTTTGGGCACCTCTACGGATACTCGGCCATGTATTGCACCTACATGTGGTCGCAGGTGATCGCCAAGGATCTTTTCAGTCGTTTCGAGGAAGCTGGCATGCTCAATCAAAAAGTGGCGGCGGATTACCGCAACAAGATTCTCGCTGTCGGCGGATCGAAAGACGCCGCCGAGCTGATCGAGGATTTCCTTGGCCGCCCATACAGCTTCGAACCGTTTGCCAACTGGCTGAACAGCGATACAGAATAATCTACGAAGGAATAGAACCGTGAACCTTAAAAACCCTACTCTTCTCCTGTGCGCAGCTACCATTCTGATTGGTTGCGCCAAACGGGAAACCGCCGTAGACATCGGGAACCGCGAACAGATCCTGCACCGCGGCATTGGCGGCGAGCCGAAAGATCTGGATCCGCAAACCACATCCGGAATGCCGGAATTCTACATTCAATCCGCCATTTTTGAGGGCCTGACCTCACAACGCCCCGGCGACTCCACACCAATCCCCGGTACTGCCGAACGGTGGGAGATTTCGGCAGATGGAAGGGTGTATACCTTTTATATCCATCCCGAAGCAAAATGGTCGAACGGCGATCCAGTAACCGCCGATGATTTTGTTTTCTCCTACCAACGAGCCCTCTCGCCCGCCCTATCAAACCCTTATGCCTACATGTTGTTTTGTTTAAAAAACGGCGAGGGATTTTATAAAGGTTCGATCACTGATTTTTCAGAAGTAGGGGTCAAGGCGTTGGATGAGAAGACCCTTCAAATCACGTTGAATGCGCCTGTACCTTATTTCTTGCGACTGCTTAAACACCACTCGTGGTTCCCGGTCCATCCTCCCACCATCCTTAAATTCGGAAAGATCGACAGCCGCGACACCAAATGGACCCGCGCTGGGAATCTGGTAGGGAACGGCCCTTTTAAACTGATCTCGTGGAAACCAAACCGTAAGCTGGTTGTCGAGAAAAACAACCATTACTGGGATGCTAAAACCTGCCGCCTCAACGCGGTTCACTTCTACCCAATCGAAGATATCAATGCAGAGGAATATGCCTACCGCACGGGTCAGCTACACGTGACCAATGAGACCCCGTTGGAGCGGATTAAACACTACAAGGAAAACAGTCCTGACCTCATCAGGTTGGAGCCCCTGCTTGGAACCTACTATTATGAAATCAACACACAACGCCCGCCCTTGACCGACCCGCGTGTTCGTCGAGCATTGGCCTTGGCCCTTGATCGCGAGAAAATAGTTAACTATGTCCTCAAGGCCGGCGAGCCTGCCGCGTACCATTTAACACCTCCTGAAACCGGAGGCTATACCGCCGAAGCCAAACTGCCATTCAACGTGGAAGAAGCACGGAAACTTCTGGCAGACGCCGGATTTCCGAATGGCGAAGGGTTTCCAAAAATAGAACTCCTTTACCACACGCATAAAGCCCATAAGCGCATTGCGGAAGTGGTTCAGCAGATATGGAAAGAAAACCTCAATATTGATATCTCCCTATTGAACATGGAGTGGAAATCCTATCTGGCACAGAAAAAATCTCATCAGTACTCCATCGCTCGCGCTGCGTGGGTCGGGGACTACGAAGACCCCACCACCTTCCTTGAAATGTTTATCACCGACGGTGGAAACAACGATGCTGCGTGGTCGAATACCGAATATGATCAATTGCTCTTAAAGGCCAGCAAGGAAATGGATGAAACCAAACGGTTCTCCTATTTCCAACAGGCAGAAAAAATCTTGCTGGACGAGTGCCCGGTGATCCCCGTCTATTTTTATCGTAACAAATCGCTAGTTCATCCAACGGTGAAAAACTGGGAGCCGAGCCTCATGGATCGGCATCCGTATAAGTATATCTATCTGGAAGCCGATGAATAGAATCACCCTCCTCCTCGCCGGCCTATCGGTTCTTTTCATCGCCGCGGGTTGCGCCAAACGGGAAACGCCGGTCGAAGCGGGCAACCGCGATCAAATCCTGCATCTGGGAAACCTTTCCGAACCCAAGGATCTCGATCCGCATATCGTAACCGGAGTTTCGGCCTACAACATTGTTTCGGCCCTGCTCGAAGGCCTGACTGCGGAAGAACCTGGCGAATCCGGCGTGGCCGAGAGCTGGACCGTTTCCGACGACGGCTTGGTCTATACGTTCCACCTGCGCGAAAACGCTAAATGGTCGAACGGCGATCCAGTCACTGCCGATGACTTTGTCTTTTCCTACCAGCGGATACTTTCTCCAGCCCTTGGAAGTCCTTACGCCTACATGCTGCACGTCCTAAAAAACGCCAGAGCATTCAACACGAATCAACTTCCAGACTTTGGCAAAGTCGGCGTCAAGGCCATCGACTTCCAAACATTGGAACTGACGCTTGAATCCCCAACACCCTCGTTTCTTTCACAGCTGAACCACTGGTCGTGGTTCCCGGTGCATCCCTCCACCATCCTGAAACACGGTGCAATTGATGAGATGGGCACCAAATGGACCGCCCCCGAAAACTATATCGGCAACGGCCCGTTCAAACTCAAATCATGGAAACAGAACAGTTCCATTGTCGTCGAAAAGAATTCCAACTATTGGGACCATGCAACCGTCCGCCTGAACGAAATCCATTTCCATCCAATCGGCGACCATAAGATCGAGGAGCGCTCCTTCCGCGCCGGACAGCTTCACGTCACTGGAACGGTTCCGCTCGAGCGGGTTCGCTTCTATAAGGAAAACCACCCGGAACTGCTTCGACTCGATCCCTACCTGCGTTCCTACTATTACCTGCTAAATGTCAACAAACCGCCGCTCAACGACCTGCGCGTCCGCAAAGCGCTGGCCTTATCCATCGACCGCGAAAAAATTGCCCGCTATGTCACACGCTCAGGCGAGCAACCTGCCTTCAGCTTCACCCCACCGCATATCGGAAAATACGAGCCCCCCGTACAATTTAAAATGGACATCGCCGCAGCCAAGCAACAGCTTGCCGATGCCGGATATCCGAACGGCGAAGGATTCCCGAACCTCTCGCTGCTGTTCCACACTTCGGATCTCCACACGCGTGTTGCCGAAGTGGTTCAGCAAATGTGGAAAGAAAATCTTGGCATCCATATCGAGCTGGAAAATGTGGAATGGAAGGTCTACCAATCGCGGCGGGAGAGCAAGGAATATGCTATCGCTCGCGCAGAATGGGTAGCCGACTATATTGATCCC
Source organism: uncultured bacterium (assembly GCA_965372395.1). GTDB lineage: Bacteria > Verrucomicrobiota > Kiritimatiellia > Kiritimatiellales > Pontiellaceae > Pontiella. The sequence goes on along the minus strand of CBDVCB010000096.1, from coordinate 4,273 downwards.
GCTTCGTTCCTCGAAATCTGGCAGACCGGCGGAGGCAACAACCATTCCGGCTGGTCTTCGCCGGAGTATGACCAACTTATCCAGCAAGCGGCACAGGCTGTGGACCGTTCTCAAAGGATGGAATATTTCCAGCAGTCGGAAACCATCCTCATAAACGAGCTACCCATTATTCCCCTGCTCTTCCTTCCCAGCAAATCCCTGATCCAACCATCAGTTAAAGGATGGAAACCCTCGATTTTGGATCACCACCCGTATAAACACATCTATTTAGAGTCATCGCAACGGTAGGCCTATGATCAAATTCATTACAAAAAGAATACTGGAATTGATTCCCGTACTGCTGATAGCAATCACCATCGTTTTTTTTCTGGTGCGACTGGCTCCCGGCGGACCGTTCACCGAGGAAAAAAGCTTTTCTCCGGAAGCGATTGCGCGCTTGAACGAACACTATGGCCTCGACAAGCCAATCATGGCCCAGTACGGCACCTATCTGCTTAACCTCCTCAAAGGCGATCTGGGCCCCTCGTTCCAATATCCAAGCCGCTCGGTGAATGAGATTATCGCCGAAACCTTTCCCGTCTCGTTCGAACTCGGTGCATGGGCCATGCTCTTTGCGCTGGTGGTGGGACTCGCCGCTGGTATCATCGCCTCGCTTCGACCCAATACATTGCAGGATCACATCCCCATGGGCATTGCCATGACCGGAATCTGCATGCCCTCGTTCGTGCTCGGCCCCATCCTCATCCTCATCTTTGGCCTTGGATTGCGGTGGCTGAACGCCTCCGGCTGGGATACCGCAAGCGACCGCATTCTCCCCGTCATTACCCTCGGCGCATCCTACGCCGCCTATATCTCGCGCCTTACCCGCGGAAGCATGCTCGAAGTGCTCCCCTCCGACTATATCCGCACCGCCCGCGCAAAAGGACTTTCGGAAAAAGCGGTCATCCTGAAGCACACCCTCAAGAACGCGTTGCTTCCCGTGGTTTCCTTCCTGGGGCCAGCCACGGCCGGCATCATTACGGGATCCTTTGTGGTCGAAACCATCTTTAACATTCCGGGCATGGGCCGCATGTTTGTACTCGCCGCCTTCAATCGCGACTACACGCTTATTCTTGGCTTGGTGGTCTTTCTCGCCCTGCTGGTGGTGGTGTTCAACGCCCTCGCCGACATTCTGCTCGGCATGCTGAATCCCCAAACGAGGCCGCATTCATGAGCCGGAAAAGAGAACGCGTGCAAAAAAGCTCCCTCTGGGCGGACTCGTGGAAGCAACTCAAGAAAAACCATGCGGCCATCGCCGGACTGGTTATTCTGATTTTCCTGATTGGCGCCTCCATTGCCGCGCCTTGGCTGACCTCCTATTCCTATGAACAAATGGATCTGGCACTGGGCGCATCCAAACCCTCCGCCGAGCACTGGCTCGGCACCGACATTTCGGGGCGCGACCTTCTGACACGCCTGCTCTATGGCGGCCGCGTATCCTTCCTGGTTGCCATTTGCGCCACCGCGGTTGCGCTACTGATCGGCGTTCCCTACGGCGCCATTTCCGGCTACGTCGGCGGTCGGTTGGATTCAGTGATGATGCGCATCGTCGATATTCTCTACACCATGCCGTTCACCATTCTGGTGATTATCCTAGTGGTGGTTTTCGGGCGCAATATCGTCCTGCTCTTTGCCGCCATCGGCGCAATCCAATGGCTGGTCATGGCCCGGATTATCCGGGGGCAGGTTCTTGCGCTGCGCAAGCAGGCTTTTATCGAGGCAGCCACCGCGATTGGTTCCTCGCATCGGCGGATCATCTTCAAGCACATTATTCCAAACGTGCTCGGCATCATTATCGTCTACACGACCCTGACCATCCCCCGCGTCATGTTGATGGAAACCTTCCTTAGCTTCCTCGGGTTGGGTATTCAGCCACCCAAGAGCTCATGGGGACTGCTGATCAAAGACGGTGCCAGCGTGATGGAAACCTATCCATGGCTGTTGATCATACCGGCCATCGTTTTCTCGCTGACGCTCTTCTCCATGAACTTCCTGGGTGACGGCCTGCGCGATGCGCTCGATCCCCGGTTCTCGAAAGGGAAATCATAATGGACAAGAACACCCCCTTGATTGAAATCGAGAACCTCCAAACCTGGTTCCATACCGAGGTAGGACCGGCCCGCGCCGTCGATGGAGTTTCCTTTTCCATCAACGAAGGCGAGACCTATGCCCTCGTCGGCGAATCCGGCTCCGGGAAATCCGTCACCGCGCTTTCCATCATGCAGCTGCTCCCGAAATCGGTGGGCTATATTGAAGACGGCAGCATTCGCTTTTGCGGCAACGAGATCACCTCCTATTCCGCAGCGCAAATGCGCGAGGTACGCGGCAACGATATCTCGATGATTTTCCAAGAGCCCATGACCGCGCTCAACCCGGTATTCACGGTGGGCTGCCAGATTTCCGAGGTCTTCCAGCTGCACCAGAACATGAGCAAAAAGGCAGCAAAGACCCATTCGATTGAAATGCTCGACATGGTCGGAATTCCCGAACCCGCCACACGGTTCGACAACTATCCCCACGAGCTCTCCGGCGGCATGCAGCAGCGCGTCATGATTGCCATGGCGCTGGCCTGCAAACCCAAGCTACTAATTGCCGACGAGCCGACCACAGCACTCGATGTCACGATTCAATCGCAGATTCTCTCGCTGATGTCCGACCTCCAGAAAAAAACAGGAACCGCCATCCTGCTGATCACCCACGATATGGGCGTCGTGCGCGAAACCGCCGACCGGGTCGGCGTCATGTATGGCGGCAAGCTGGTCGAAGAGGCCCCGGTGGAGGAACTGTTCAACAATCCCGCCCACCCGTATACCGAACTCCTCATGCGGGCACTACCCTCGAACAGCAATCGGAAGGAAAAACTCGATACCATCGAAGGCATCGTACCCAAGGCCACGCAGAAGCTGGCGGGTTGCCGTTTTGAGAACCGCTGCCCCGCGCGGCTGGAGTGCTGCACGACCACACCGCCTCCGGATTTCCCGATCGGCGAAAGCCACACCGCCGCTTGCCACCTATTTGCCGGAGGACCGGAACGAGGCGAAATCGCGGTCAGCAAAGAAGCCGCGTTGCCCAGCCCGCTCGATCGCGACACAGTTCGGCTGACCACCACCAACTTAAAAATGTACTTCCCCTTAAAGAAAAGCCTGCTCGGAAAAGCCAAGGGCCATGTAAAGGCCGTGGATGGCGTTTCGCTCAAGCTCTACAGGGGAGAAACGCTGGCGCTGGTGGGCGAGTCCGGCTGCGGCAAAACAACCGTCGGCAAAAGCATCATCAAACTGCACAAGCCTACGGGGGGCACGGTCCATTTCAAAGACAGCGATTTAGCAAGCCTCGATAAGAAGGCCATGAAAACCATGCGCCGGAATATCCAGTTTGTCTTTCAGGATCCGTTTTCCAGCCTCGACCCGCGCCAGCCCATCGGCGACATCATTACCGAAGGCATGGTGGTGCACGGAATTGGCCAATCCCGAAAAGAGCGGTTGGAAAAAGCGCAGGATCTGCTCGAACGCGTCGGCCTGAACCCGGACATGATCTACCGCTACCCCCACGAGTTTTCAGGCGGTCAGCGGCAGCGCATCGTGCTGGCCCGGGCACTCAGCACCGATCCCGAACTGTTGATCTGCGATGAAGCCACCAGTGCGCTTGATGTCTCGGTTCAGGCTCAAATCCTCAACCTGCTCAAAGACCTGCAGAGCGAACTAAAGCTTTCCTACATATTCATCACGCACGATCTCAGTGTGGTTCAATATCTGGCCGACCGCGTGGCTGTCATGTATTTGGGGCGCATTGTCGAGGAGGGCACGACCGAAGAAATCTTCAATAGCCCGAAGCATCCCTACACGGAGGCCCTGCTCTCGGCAGCGCCGCAGATTTCCGCAGACGGGAAGCAAAAGAAAATCATTTTGGAAGGCGATGTCCCCTCGCCGATCAATCCGCCGGCGGGCTGTCATTTCCATCCCCGCTGCCCGAAAGCCAAAGCCGAGTGCGCATTGGCCTACCCCGAAAAAATCCCATTCAGCAGCACCCATTCCTGCAAGTGCCTCCTGTACAAGTAAAAAAGATTCATGACCTATTTTGGGGAGAAGGATATTAACATCACCCAATCGCAGCGCGGGATTGCCGCTTCGTTGCTTTCGTTCCTCAAGCCTCGTTTCGCGTCCCGCTTGCGGGAGCGCGCAACCAGCTCCATCAGAATGGAAGCCGGTGCGACATCATTTCAGCTTTGATGACTCAT
>CBDVCB010000095.1:0-9358 GCA_965372395.1 uncultured bacterium | reverse complement strand
CGGATGGAGAGCAGGGTATGGTTGATCGTTCCAAGGCCGGGGCGTGCGGCGATAAGAACCGGGAGCTTCAGTGCCTGCATCAGATCGAGCATCGTTTCGCGGCGGTTGAGCGGAACCATGATTCCGCCGGCGCCCTCGGCAATCACGAACTCGTATTGCGTTGCTAGCGTCCGCGCGGCGATCACGATTTCGGCGATATCGATTTCCGTGCCGGCCATTTCCGACGCGAGGTGTGGCGAGCATGCGGGTTCAAACTGATAGGGCGCCATGTTTGCGTAGGATTCCTCTGACACACTCATTGATGCCATTGAAAGGGAGTAGTCGAGGTCGGGCACAGAAAGGCTTTGGGCTTTAGGCTTTGGGCTTTGAGGCGGGGTGTTCCTAAAGCCTAAAGTCTCCGGTCCAAGGTCTTTTTTCCCGCATCCGGTTTGCACCGGCTTCATGGGGGCGGCGTTGATGTTGCGGCGGCGCAGTTCGGCGAGCAGGAGTGCGCTGAGCGCAGTTTTTCCAATACCCGTATCGGTTCCTGTTACAAAGAGTCCGTTCATGGGGGCTGATTTTACAGGAGAACGCAGAGGACGCAAAGCCCGATTATGAACGATGCGCCGCTTTGTGAACCCGATCCAAGGCGTGGAATGATTTGGCCTGGAGATTCAAGGTGCCGGGGGTATTTTCCCATTTTGAAATACTGGGCGTGGAAACGCCGACCTTGCGGGCGAAGGCGGCTTGGCTGAGATCGAGCTTTTCCCGCAGCGCGCGAATGCATGCGCCGGTTGCTTCAAAGGAGGGCGACTCCTCCTTCTCAAGCGCAACACCAAAGACCTCCTCAAGCGCATCGGCCTTCAGGGTTCTGCGGCGGCGCGAGCGCTTACCGCCGGTTATTTCATCAATGGCGGTATCCATCGAGATCAGCTCTTCGTGGTTCACCCCGCGCAGTTTGAAGAGTAGTTCGGGTTCGGTGTCGAGCCGCACGCCGATGCCGTACATGGCGGCGGCGACGTGCTTGCACATATCGGCCCAGTCGGGGCAGTTGCAGTTGAAGCGGATCTCGTTCGGGTGCGGGAAAAGCCCTTCGTCACGGTCGGTCACCACAGTCATGATTTCGTCGGAAATCTTCCCTTGCAACAGCTCGATCAGCGAGCCGATCTTTCCTTTGCATGCATTTTTGATGGTGCTCCACTTTTCGGGGTCGAGCGGGTCGATATGGATGGAGAGTTCATACATTTCCGATCCGCTGACCATGGCTTTGGCCGTTTCGGGTTCGATGCCCAAATGGCAGACGGAGCCGTTGCGGACATAGGTGCGGCCGCGCGGCAGGCGGTTGGAATAGTCGGAAAATTTTTCGAGGTGTTTGCACCACGACTTTCCCCAGAAGCTCTTGGCGATCAGCCCTCGGCTTTTCATGGGTTCGATGGGCTGGATATCCAGCCCTCCCTTCCGCAGCTTTTCCATCTTCTTCAGTGCCTGCTCGCGTCGTTTTGCGACGGGGACATAGTCGTTGTAGTAACCCCAGCTCATAAATTGGACTCCGATTTTCCCAGATCGAGGCTTACGAGTGCAAGCAGCTCGTCGTTGGACATTTCAGTAAGGGCTTTTTCCGCGCTGCCTTCAAGGATTTGGTCGGCGGTTTTCTGCTTTTCGGCGAGCAGGCGGTCGATTTTTTCTTCGAGCGTGCCGGTGGTGACGAATTTATGCACGAGGACGTTGTTTTTCTGGCCGATGCGGAAGGCGCGGTCGGTGGCCTGGTTTTCGACGGCGGGGTTCCACCAGCGGTCGAAGTGGATGACGTGGGAGGCGGCAGTGAGGTTGAGGCCGGTGCCGCCGGCCTTGATGGAGAGCACAAAGAAGGGCGGGCCGTCCGCTCGCTGGAAGGCCTCGACCATCTGCTGTCGTTTTTTGACCGGGGTGCCCCCGTGCAGCACGAGGCCGCCGCGGCCAAAGATATGGGCGAGGCAGTCGGCCAGCGGTTCGGTGATTTCGCGGAACTGGGTGAAGACGAGCACCTTTTCGCCGCGCGACTCAACCTCGCGGCACAACTCTTCCAGCCGTTGGAACTTGGCGCTGTGCTTCGGCGCATAGTCGCCTGTACCGGTGACCTGGTCGGGGTGGTTGCAGATTTGCTTGAAGCGCATGAGGTAGGTGAGCACGAGGCCTTTTTTCTGGATGCCTTCGGTCTCTTGCAGCTCCTTCATCATGGAGCGGGCGGTTTGCTGGTAGAGCTTGGCCTGCGGTTGGCTGAGCCCGCAGAAGACCTTCATTTCGGTTTTGTCGGGCAGGTCGGAAATGACGGATTTGTCGGTCTTCAGCCGCCGCAGAATATACGGATTTACCAGCCGCCGGAGCGGGGCATAGTGCTCGTGGTTTCCGGATTGGATGGCTTTGGCGAAGGCGCTGAATTGCGAGGCGGTTCCGAGCAGGCCGGGGTTGAGGAAGTCGAAGAGCGACCACAGGTCGCCGAGGCGGTTTTCGATCGGCGTGCCGGTCAGCGCCATGCGCGCGTCGGCCTTGAGCGCGCGGACGGCCTTGCTCTGCCGGGTGGAGTGGTTCTTGATCGCCTGCGCCTCGTCGAGAATCGCCCAGCTCCAGTCGGTTGCGGTCGGCCAGTCGAGGCGGGTGAGCATGCCGTAGGTGGTGATCACGAGGTCGGCGGAAAGATCGGGGCTTTGCAGCTCTTCGGTTTCGGAGCGGTGGGCGATGAATAGGTTGAGCGACGGCGCAAACTTTGCGGCCTCCTGTTTCCAGTTGCCGATCAGCGAGGCGGGTACCACGAGGATCGCGGGTTTGCCGTTCGGGGTTTCGGATTTTTTGCGGAGTAGTGCGGCGAGCACCTGGATGGTTTTCCCTAGTCCCATGTCGTCGGCTAGGCAGGCACCGAGGCCGGTATTGGCGCAAAGCCAGAGCCAGTTGAGGCCGTCTTCCTGATAGGGGCGCAGTTTGGCGTTGAGGGTTTCGGGTGGAGCAAGCCGCTCCGGGTCGCGCAGCTGGTCGAGCGCTTCGGAGAGCCATTTGCCGGGCTGGGTGAAGGCCCATTCGCGGTGCTCTTCCAATTCCTCTTCGTTTTTCAGGTTGGCGGGCGCTCCGGCGAGCAGGCGCATGCCTTCGGCAAACGAAATGCCGCCGTGCTGCTCGATCGCCTCCCAGTGATCGAGGGCTTGCCGGAGTTTTTCACGGTCGACCTCCACCCATTGGCCGCGCAATAGAACGAGGCCGTCTTCGCCCGCCAGCAGGGCATCGATTTCTGCCCGCGAAAGCCGTTGACCATCAATCACCACATCCAACTGGAAGTCGAGCAGGGCATTGATTCCCAGCCCGCCCTTTTTTTGTCCGCCGATCGTGGCGGCCACTTGCGGACGGCGGCTCTTCTTTTTCCACCAGTTCGGCAGGCGGGCCAACAGGCCGGCCTCTTCATAGGTCGGGATGCCTTGGAGAAATTCATAGGCCTCGCCGGGTAGCCAGACGAGCGGGTGGAAGATGTCGCCGGTTTCCACGAGGTCGGCCAGCAGCGGATTGTTTTTTGCGGCCGAGTGGATGGGGGAGAGCAGCTTGAGCAGGGCGGGCTTGTTGTTGGTGCCGGCATATTCCTTGAGCGCCTTGCCCAGCGGGAGTTGCTTTACGCGGCCGGCTTCGGAGAGCCCAGAGGCATAGGTGGCCATGAAGGCGAACGGAAACTCGGGGTCGCCCTTGTTTTCCGCCAGGTGCAGTGTGACCCGCCCGACGCGCGACCAAAGCGGTGCATATTTTTCCAGAAATTCCGGCAGCCCTCGATCGGTCAGCTGTTCGTTCGTCCACTCGGCCAGTCGTTTCCAAAGGGTGGAAAGCACCTCCTGCGAAAGGTATTCCGCGCCGCGCATCGGCGGGGCATTGAGGATTAGTTCCGCGAGTTTGGCGGACGAAGGGCAGGGTATTTCCACGGCTTCGCCCTCGGGAATATGGCAGAGGGCGCGGAGAAAAAGGCTGCCAAAAGCCTTCCAGAATCCAATGGAGGGATCGGCCTCGATCTGGAGGTTTCGCCCGGCGATCGCCACCAGCCCCGCCGCCTCCGAATCGGAGAAGCCTGGAATGCTTGCATCGCGACAGATCACAACGCCGTGCGGGGTGAGTTCGAGTTGGCTTGGACTCATTTGCGTAGAAGGAAGGTGGCGGTTTCGTAGGTGGCGTAGACACCGTCGTCGGATGCGTGGTTTTCCTGGTAGTCGGCGACCAGCCGGCCCAGTTCGGTGCGGGTGAGCGGTGCATTGCCTGCGCTTACCTTTCCACCCGTAACGCCCTGTTCGTGGATTGCCTTGAGGAAGGCCTTGGCGTCGGGGTAGAGGATTTGCTCTTCGCTGTGCTTTTTTCGCTCGATCCGAAAGCTTGCCGCTTCAAACGCCATCACGGTTTCCTCGTAGGTCGGCAAGGTGGTCGAGGGCGTTTTTTCAGGGGCGATTTCCTCCCGAAGGCCATGCAGCTCCTTCAGTGTGCCTTGCAGCATCATGCCGAGGGCGAAGGTGCCGCCGGGCTCCAGGTTTTGGAAAATGTTCTCGCAGGTTTCCCGCAGGTCGGAAACCCAGTGCAGCGCCGCGCTGGAGACGATCAACGGATAGCGGTCGCCCCCCCAGTAGGTTTGGGCATCGCCGATGATCCAGTTGATCTGCGGGAACCGTTTAAACCTGGCGCGGCTATGCTCGATCATCTTTTCGGCCACGTCGACCGCGTCGATTGGAACCTCCGGGAAGCGTTCGGCCAGCAGGCGCGTCAATTGTCCTGTACCGGATCCGAGTTCAAGGATTTGCTCGGGATACATTTCGGGCAGGACGGAAACGACCGACTGCGCCAGCGCCAGTTGCGGTCGGGCGTGGCGGTCGTAGGTCTCGGCTGCGGCTGAAAAACGTTTTCCAATCATGGTGAAACTCCCCTGAATCGGCGAAAGATCTACGGCATTTAAGAACCCAATGCAACTACAGGAAACGCGAGATTTCGTCCATCACCTCGGTGAAATGGCGGGAGGGCAGGGCGTGGCCGCCGTTTTCGAAAATCCTTAATTGGCTGTCGGGCAGGTGTTCGTGCAGCCACGCGGCGGCGGCGGGCGGAATGATCCGGTCTTCTGTGCCGTGGAGGAGCAGGATGGGAGTTCCAAGGGTTGGAACCTTCGCCCGGACATCCGAGGCCTGCAGATATTCGAGCCCAGCCGCCAACTCGTTCGGCGAGCAGCACGGGGCGGTTCTCAATGCACGGTACGGATGGTGGACGTTTTTGTAGAATTCCGCGAGTACGGGCACGGGGTTGCGCTTGAGCTGGAGGATCATGCGGCGCAGGATTTTTTCGTGTGTGCCGCAGGGATAGTCCTCGGCCGCGCAAAATTTTGCGGTGGAAGAGATCAGCACTAGTTTTTTGCAACTTTCCGGCAGGAGCTCCATCGCCAGCAGCCCGCCCATGGAGCCGGTAATAATGTAGTCGACTGAAGGAATGGCGTAGTCCTTTAGCACCTGCGCACCGGTCAGGATTTGTACCGCATAGTGGTCGGCGAGCGCGTCGGCCATCGGTTGCATCGCCTGCGGCCCATGTGCCCAGCCGGAGATCAATAGGAGGGTTGGCGTCATGTGGATCCTTTTTTGGGTGAGACTTGTTTTTCACTGCGGACAGAGTATTTGCCGGGTTTAGGTCTCAGGGTAAAGAAATTTCGCCTCAAGTGGCATTGATGATGCTGCCAAATACAGGTATTTGGATGGGGTTTGGCAATATGAAAAATGAAAAAGTTCAACTTGTTCTCGGCTTGGTCCTGCTCTCCTTTGGCGTGTTTTTCTTTCGTTTCCCAAGGGCTGAAGCACCGGATTTACCGCCGCCGGAAGATCCGTTTGCAGATCAAGGGCAGGTGGTGGAGCGCGGCCATCCTGCCGGGCTACGTCCAGCGAGCAAGGCTGCCCTCTTTGTTTCCGGCGGAGAAGAAGGGCAGGAGTGGGCCAGCTTGACTCCCGCCGCCCATCGCGTCCGCACCGTGGTTCCGGACGCGGTATTGCTTGCACCCGTACCTTCGTTGAAAGAGGGCGATCGACTTGATTTGGCGCTGTTTGACGATGCGGTGCTGTCGGCGGTACTTAGCGATGTGACGATATATCCGAATGGTGCGGTGGGGATGACGGCGCAATTGGAGGGGGACTTCAAGGGAACACTCTTTCTTTCCTATTCGGGAGGGGAATTGCGTGCACATGCGGAGGTGCTGGGCGGGAACGACTTTTATGTCCGCTACGATCCCGAACACCAGGCGCATTATGCCATCGAAGTGAACCGTTCCGCCTCGGACGAGCAGGAAGGGGGCGATGCCCGTCGCCCAGCGCCGGCCGCCGCACAGTCCGCCCCGGTGGCGATCGATGGCGCTGAACCGGTGGAAGAGGACGGTTCGCCCCCGGTGGCCGCAGATGCTGCGGCCGATGGAGTGGTGGTCGATGTGATGATTGTGTATACGCCGGCGGCTCTCGCATACGAAGGCGGTTTGAACGGCATCAACAACAACATTGCATTGGTGATGCAGAAGGCCAACGAAGCGCATGGGAATTCAGATACGAAGGTTTCCTTGAATCTGGTTCATTCGGCCGAGACCACCTACACCGAGAGTGGCAATGCCGTCAACGATCTGGAAATCCTGACGTTTACCGGAAGCACCAACAGCGCAATGGACGAGGTGCAGGGATGGCGCGATACCTATGATGCGGATATGGTCTGCTTGCTTGAAAGCGAACCGAATACGGGTGGAGTTGGCTGGCTGCTGAGTTCGACCAATGGCCGCCCAAATTATGCCTATTGTCTGGCAAGGGTTCAACAGAGCGATTGGACCTACACGGTGGCACACGAATGGGGGCACAACATGGGGTGCAGCCACTCCAAGACGCAAGCGAACAGTCCTTGGAAATCGGATGATCTGCATGCCTATTCCGCCGGATGGCAGTGGAGCGATACAGGCGCCAGCGCATCGGTCGGCTATTGCTCGATCATGACCTATGAAAACTTTGATGGTCCCGTGGGCGATGAATACGAGCGCGCCCCGCACTTTTCCAACCCGTCCATCGACTATACCGACGACAGCACCAACCCGACGGGACATGCAGCCGATGGCGACAATGCGCGCACCATCCGAGATCTTCGCTATGTGCTGGCCGACTACCGCATCTCCAGTGTGCCCGTAGCCGACTTTCCTTCTAGCAACAGCTTCGAGCAGGCGTACAGCCCGTGGAAATACTATGGCTCGGACATTGACTGGGAACGCAATAGCGGGGCAACAGTTTCCGAAGGTACGGGGCCATCTGCGGCGCATGATGGTAGCTGGTATGTGTATGTTGAGGCTTCGGGAGACGGTTACCCCAACAAGGAGGCTGTGCTGCAAGCCGCGTTCGATTTTTCCGCTGCCACTGACCTGTTCATTGACTATGCCTATCATATGTATTCCGCAGACACGGGCATGGGAACGCTCTATCTTGAAGCCTCGACTAATGCGGGGAGTAGCTGGGTGACACATTGGACCATGTCTGGAAACCAGGGAACCACGTGGTTTGCCAACCGGGTGGATCTTTCGGCCTATGACGGTGAATCGAATGTCGAGTTGCGATTCCGCGGAGTAACCGGGAGCAATTTCACAAGCGACATGGCGCTGGATGCCATCGTGGTTTCAGGAACTGCTTCATTGGACATCGACAGCGACGGTATGCCGAACGACTGGGAAACACTTTATTTCGGCGGGCCGACCAACGCCCTTGCCATGGCCAATCCTGATTTTGACACATACAACAATCTTCAGGAATACATCGCCGGATTGAATCCAACGAATAGCGACGGATTCGGACCTTCCAACTTCATGGTCGGAGCCAGTAATGCTTTCGAGTGGAATGCTGCGAGCGGCCGGGTCTATAGCGTTTATTGGTCGAGCAATCTCTTGGATGGGTTTTCGATCCTGCAAAGCAACCTAACGTCGGGCGCATATACGGACTCCACACACTCCGCCGAAGCGCAGGGCTTCTACAAGCTTGAAGTTCAGCTGGCGCCCTAGTCCCGCACGGCACGGATTATAAGCTTGGCGGCGTGTTCGAGATCGCCAACGTGGTGGGCGAGTGTGACGGAGAGGCGCAGGCGTGCCGAGCCGGCGGGGACGGTCGGCGGGCGGATGGCTGCGGCAATGATTCCTTGGTCACGAAGCCGTTGAGAAATGGCGACGGCTTGATCATTGTCGCCAATGACGATCGGGATGATCTGGCTTTCGCTTTGCAGGGTGTCGAGCCCCGCGGCGTGGAGGAGCGAGCGGAAATAGTCGGCGTTGGCTTGCAGGATTGCACCGAGCCTCGGGCTGGCTTCGAGCACGTCCATGATACCGAGCGCGGCGCCGATGACGGCGGGCGGCGGTGCGGTGGTGTAGATGAAGGCGCGCGCGGAATTGATGAGCAAGGCGCGTAGATTTTCGGAACAGGCAACGAATCCGCCGTAGCCTGCAAAGGCTTTACTTAGGGTTCCCATCGAAACGGTGACGGAGTTTTCGAGACCATATTCGCGGACGAGTCCTGCACCTTGCGGGCCAAAGGTGCCGGAGGAGTGCGCCTCGTCGACCATCAGCATCGCTCCGTGCTTTTCGGCCAGCGCGGCAACCTCTTTTAGCGGCGCAATGTCGCCGTCCATGCTGAAGACAGATTCCGTGATAATCAGTTGTCGGCTGCCCGCCGCGGGAAATTGTTCGAGCCGTTTTTCCAAGGCTTGGACATCGTTGTGGGCAAAGCGCACGAGCTTGGCGCCGGAAAGCTTGCAGGCGTCGATCATGCTGGCGTGGACGAGCTTGTCGGCAAAGACCGTGTCGTCGCGCCCGGCGAGCACGGGGATGGTTCCGGCGTTGGCCATGTAGCCCGAACCGAAGACGAGTGCGGCGGGATATCCTTTCTCCTTGGCCAGCCGCGCTTCGAGTTCTTCGTGGATCGGCAGGGTTCCGGTCACGAGCCGCGAAGCGGTTGAGCCGATACCGTATTGGTCGAGCGCCTCCCGCGAACAATCCATCACGTGGCGATGGTGGGCGAGGTCGAGGTAGTCGTTGCTCGAAAAATTGAGCACCTCCTTGCCGTCGATCTTGATCTTTCCGCCGGTCTCGGAATAGGCGCGGGCGGTTCGTTCCAATCCTTGGAACCTTGCCTCGTCGAGTATCGGTTGTATCCAATCTTCACGCATGGATGGCACTTTGTCCAACTTGCGGAGTTGGCGCAATCCAGAAAATGGATTATAGCTTTTCCATGACTCTAGCTGCCGCACTTGTTCCGTATGCCGCCGGGCTTCCCCCTCTCGATGCGGCTATGCGGCAGCGGTTGCCCGGAGCCTGTAATTTAGACCCCATCCTTCATTTACTTCCTTTGGA
>CBDVCB010000094.1:0-9370 GCA_965372395.1 uncultured bacterium | reverse complement strand
TGTTTCCTTTCGTGGTTGTAGTAGTCGAAATATCGACCGAACCCATGGTGCAGGCTGCGGCGGCATAGTCTTTGGGATAGACCTCCTCGTATTTGAGCGTCCACCAAAACCGTTCGATGAATACATTGTCCAAGGCGCGGCCTCGGCGAACCCCGCCAACGCCAGCATCCATCCCGCAAAAACAACCGCCTGCGACGATAGCGTGCATAGAAACTCGCAACAGACTTGCGGGCTACGACACTACAAACCTTTTACCCGAGCTGGTCGTCGGCGATGTGCCAGTCGAGGTCTTCGATGACGCTGATCTCGACAATGTTGTCGGCCTTTGCCAACAGCTCCTTGCACTCGGGGTTGAGGTTGAGCAGGTGCAGGAACTTGCCTTGGTCGGCGTAGCGCTCGGTAATGTTGTTGATGGCCTCGATGCCGGAGTGGTCGTAGACGCGCGCGTTCTTGAAATCGACCACGACATCCTGCGGGTCGTTGCGCGGATCGAAGAGATCCTTGAACGACTGGGCGGAACCGAAGAAGAGCGCGCTTTCGAGATGGTAGACCTTGGTGCCATGGACATCGGTGGAGATGTGGGCGTGGATTTTCTTGCCGTGCTCCCAGGCAAAGGCAAGCGCGGAGACCACGATGCCCACAAAGACGGCGATCGCCAGATCTTGAAGCACGGTGATGGCGGAAACCAGGACAATGATGAAGGCATCCATTTTGGGGATGCTCGAAATAATCCGGAAGCTCGACCATTCAAAGGTACCGATCACCACCATGAACATCACGCCGACGAGCGCGGCGAGCGGGATGATTTCCACCAGCGGCGCGGCAAAAAGCAGGACCGCCAACAGGAAGAGCGCGGCGGAGATGCCTGAAAGGCGCCCCCGTCCACCTCCGCGGATATTGATCATGCTCTGCCCGATCATGGCGCAGCCGCCCATGCCGCCAAAGAAGCCGTTGACGAGGTTGGCCAGTCCCTGCCCAATGCACTCCTTGTTGCCGCGCCCGCGCGTTTCGGTGATTTCGTCCACCAGCGTCAGCGTCATCAGAGACTCGATCAGGCCGACGGCGGCCGCGAGCACGGAGTACGGCAGGATCAGCTTGATGCTCTCCCAGTTGAAGGGAACCTTCGGAATGGCGAAGGAGGGCAACGAGGCGGCAATGGTCTCCTTCGTGGGATCCATGCTCTGCACAAAGTCGAGCACGGTGCGGGATTCGTGGATGCCGAAGCGCTTGAGCAGAATCGAAACCACGGTGACGGTGACGATGGCCGCGAGGGTTGCGGGTATGGCCTTGGTGAGCTTCGGCAGGAAAAAGCTAATGAGTATCGTGACGGCAATCATGCCGAGCATGATCAGCAGCGGGGTTTGCGCCAGCAGGTGCGCTTCCTCGCCATGCCCTTCGTAGAACAGCTCGAACTGCGACTTGAAGATGATGATCGCCAGCCCGTTCACGAAGCCGAGCATGACGGGGTGCGGCACAAGGCGGATGAACTTGCCGAGCCTGAAGAAACCAAACAGCATCTGGATGATGCCCATCAGGATGACAGCGGCAAAGAGGTAGCCCGTCGCGGTTTCGGAGTCCAGGCCATCTCCATAGAGGCCCAGCATCAGCGGGGCGAAAATCACGGCCACCGCGCCGGTAGCACCGGAAATCATGCCGGGGCGCCCGCCGAAGATCGCGGTGATCAGCCCCATCATAAAGGCCGCGTAGAGCCCCACGACCGGATCAACCTTCGCCACGAAGGAAAATGCCACGGCCTCGGGGATCAGGGCGAGCGCCACGGTCAAACCCGATAGGATATCGTTCTTCACATTGCGGGGTCGTTCGATCGCGAGTTTGAATAGCTTGTTTGTTTTGTTCATGGGAAAATTCCGGTTATCCATCGTTTGCTAGAGGTAAAACGCGGCGCACTATCCCAGAATCCCTTTTGATTGCGACCCCTTTCAAGGATTAATGCGCCCATGGTGTTGTGCTGATCAGGACCACGGAAAAACAGGAGGGTCCCCAGCCTATCCCTCCGAACCTTGTTAAAGAACGGTTCCGGAGGGAATCACCGTGCCTTTGGGGATTACCATGATCCCATCGCGGATTCGGTAGAGATCGGCGACCTCGTCGGCGGGCTTGTCTTCCGGGGAAATCACGACGCCATCGCCAATCCGGGCGTTCTTGTCGATGATCGCCTGCTTGATTACACAATTCCTACCAATGCCCAACGGGATACCCGATTGATGCGCGGACCCCCCGTGCTCGTAATAGTCGGCTCCCATAATGACGGAATCCTCAATCTCGGTTCCCTCGCCCACCAAGGCACGCAAACCAATCACCGAATGGTCGATGCGCTTCCCGGTGATGATGCATCCTTCGGAAAGGAGGCATCGGCGAAGGTTGCACTGGTTGATCTTCGACGGGGGAAGGTAGCGCATGCGGGTGTATATCGGCGCACTCATATCATAGAAGGAAAAACCCGGCAACGGATCGGTCAACGCCAGATTGGCCGACCAGAACGAGCGGATGGTTCCGATGTCCTCCCAGTAGTCCTCGAAAATATAACTGTAGACTTGGTGTGTATTGATCGCCTTGGGAATGATGTCCTTGCCAAAGTCCATCTCGTCGCTTTCACACAATAGTTTTTTCAGCACATCCATATTGAAAACATAGATGCCCATGCTGGCCAAATAACGAGGGTCGTCGTAGAGCGGCGCCCGCAGTTCATCCAATTCGGGGGTATCCCCCGGTTTTTCCGCAAACCGCACAATACGCCCAGCGGCATCCACCTGCATGATGCCAAGCGACTCGGCCTCTTCGCGCACAACCGGCTTGGTGCAGATGGTTAAATCCGCCCCGTTGAATACATGCGCATGAATGACCTCCACCAAATCCATGCGATAGAGCTGGTCGCCGGAAAGAATCACCACCAACTCGGGCTCTTCTCCCATAAAATACCGCATAGAACGGCGCACCGCATCCGCAGTGCCCTGAAACCACCCCGTCGAACCGGGCGTCTGCTCGGCCGCGAGGATGCGTACATGCCCACCGCTAAACTGGTCGAACCGGTAGGTTGCGGCAATGTGCTGATGGAGCGAAACACTATTGAACTGGGTCAGCAGGAAAACATTGCGGATGCCGCTGTTGATGCAATTGCTGATGGGAATATCAACCAGCCGATACTTTCCCGCAATCGGCACCGCCGGCTTGGAGCGCTCCTGCGTCAAAGGTTGCAAACGGCTCCCTGCACCACCCCCCAGAATCAATCCCACAACCTTCATATCGCCCCCCTATTCCATTAACCTTGGCGCGGAAACATCATAGCCAAAACCGAATCGGTGCGGAAACAAAAGAAAACAAAAATTTAGAACTTGCCTCGTTTCGGGCGAAACGGTAGAACACCCGCTCCCTTACAGGAAAGAAGCTGATTCGAACCTGTAAAAAACCACGATTTTGTGGGCCGGTAGCTCAGTTGGTAGAGCATTTGACTTTTAATCAAAGGGTCCTGGGTTCGAGCCCCAGCCGGCTCACCAAACTTAAACTCCGTCGCTTGCGGCGGAGTTTTTTTGTGTATGGCAACGCTTCATCTGGCCAACGGGAGGGAAAGCGTTCCTCCGCTCCTGTGATGATCGTTTCCACCCTTCGGGCGGTGAAACGATGCTACCCAACAAAAAAGCCCGCGCACTGCACGGGCTCAATAAAACTTTGCCAGGGGTTGGGCTAGTAGCGATCGCGTCCGCCACCACCGCCGTATCCGCCACGGCCACCACCGCCGCCGCCACCACCGCCGCCGTATCCGCCGCGGCCACCGCCACCGCCACCGCCGCCATCGCGACGCGGGGAACGTTCTTCGCGAGGCTTCGCGATATTGACACGCAGGTTGCGGCCTTGCAGATCCTGGTCGTTGAACATTTCAACCGCCTTGTTGGCTTCTTCCGGAGTGCCCATTTCAACAAAGGCAAATCCGCGGGAGCGGCTGGTGAACTTGTCGAGCATCAGCTCGCATTTGACGACGGTTCCAGCTTGCTGGAACAACTCTTCGAGGTCGCCTTCGGTGGAACTATAGGAAAGGTTTCCCACATACAGTCTTGTTTCCATTTTTTTCTCTCTCTGTCATTCAGCGCTATCATGCCTGTCCCGACTCATTCGGCTACCGAGCATCCCGTGATGCCCGCGACGATCCATGAAAGCCTTCTGAATAAACTCGCGGAAAATAATATGGTTTGTTTTCAGATAAGCAACGAAAAACGATGGCTTTGCGTGGGGCTAACTATTTTTAGTCGTTGGACTTCTGGCGGCTCGCGCGTTTGCGATCAACTTCGGCCAGCATCTTTTTGCGGAGGCGGATGTTGTTCGGCGTGATTTCCACCAGCTCGTCGGCAGCGATATATTCAAGCGCCTCCTCGAGGCTCTTCACCTGTGCAGGGGCAATCTTCATCGCTCGGTCGGTGCCGGACGCCCGCATGTTGGTGAGCTGCTTCGCCTTCTGGATGTTTACAACGAGATCCTTGTCGATGCAGTGCTCACCAAGGACCATGCCTTCATAGCACTCCTCGCCGGGATCGACGAAAAAGATGCCGCGCTGCTGGAGCGCATCGATGGCAAACGCCACTGACGGGCCTTTGCCCTGGGAAATCAATACGCCATTGTTGCGCTGCTGGATCGGCCCCTTGAACGGCTCGTAGTGCAGGAAGCGGTGCGTCACGATCGCCTCCCCGGCAGTCGCTGTCAGCATTTTGCTGCGCAGGCCGATCAGCCCGCGGGTTGGGATTTCGAAACGGATCATCTTGCGCAGGCCATGCTGCTCCATATCCACCATTTCACCCCTGCGGGTACCCGCCAATTCGATGGCCTTTCCGGCATGTTCATCGGGCACATCCACGTGCAGAATTTCGATGGGCTCCTCTTTCTTCCCATGCTTTTCCTTCAGAATGACCTGCGGCTGGGCCACGGACATTTCAAACCCCTCGCGGCGCATGGTTTCGATCAGAATCGAAAGATGCAGCACGCCGCGGCCGCTCACCCGGAACGAATCGCCAGAGCTGTCGTCCACGTGCAGCGCCACGTCGCGTTCGGTCTCCTTCAACAAACGCTCGCGCAAGTGGCGGCTGGTGACATACTTTCCGTCCTTCCCGAAGAAAGGCGAATCGTTGACCGTGAACACCATCGAGAGCGTCGGCTGGTCGATGCTGATCGGCGGCAGGGCTTCGGGGTGCTCCAAATCGGTGATGCTATCGCCGATGTCGATGTCCGGAATGCCGACGATCGCGCACAGGTCGCCGCACGGCACTTCGTCGACTTCAACGCGGCCCATGCCCTCGAACGTGAAGAGCTGCTTGATCTTGGTCGGCTTCTGCGAGCCATCGCGAAGCACGCGCATCAGCGGCGTGGTGGTATCGAGCGTTCCGCGGTAGACCCGCCCCACCCCGATGCGTCCCACATAGTCGTTGTAGTCGAGCGACGTCACCTGCATCTGCACAGGGCCTTTGCGCACTTCCGGTGCCGGGATATGCTCGAGAACCGCATCCATCAGCGGCATGATCGAATCGCGCGGGCCGTCAAGCACGGTATCCGCCCAACCATCCTTTCCACTACAATAGAGCATCGGGAAGTCGAGCTGGTCGTCGTTGGCATCGAGCTCCACAAACAGGTCGAACACCTTGTCGTGAATGGTGTCCGGCCGTGCGTCGGGCTTGTCGATCTTATTGATGATCACCAGCGGCTTGAGATCCAGCTCCAGCGCCTTGTCGAGCACGAAGCGGGTCTGCGGCATCGGCCCTTCCGCCGCATCGACGAGCAGCAACACGCCATCGGCCAGATTCAGCACACGCTCAACCTGCCCTCCAAAATCGCTATGGCCCGGGGTGTCGATCACATTGATCTTCACGCCCTTGTAGTTGACGCTGATGTTTTTCGAAAGAATCGTGATGCCGCGCTCGCGCTCGAGATCGTTGCTGTCGAGCATGCACTCCTGCATCTCCTCGTTGTCGCGAAAGAGGTGCGCCTGCTTGATGATCTCGTCGACGAGCGTGGTTTTGCCGTGGTCGACGTGCGCGATGATTGCGATATTCCTGATTTCCTGACTCATGGGGTTTTCTCCAAATAATAAAACGAGGCGCGAACATATCGATTTACCCCCAGAAAGCAATCTTTAGCTCCCCTTATCATTTGACCCGAAAAAGGGCTGTATTCCCCCGCCTGCTTTCGGCAAAGTCCCGAACCATGATTACATTCCTCGAAGGCAAGCTCGACCACAAGCAACCCGCCCGCATCGTCATGAACGTCGGCGGCGTTGGCTATGAGGTGTTCATCCCCCTCTGCAGCTACGACCGCCTCCCCCCCGAAGGCGATTCCTGCCGCATCCTGATCTACCACCACATCACCGACGCCTCCCAAAAACTCTTCGGATTCTTCACTGAAGAAGAGCGCGAAATGTTCACCCGCCTGCTCACCATCAACGGCGTCGGCCCCAAGCTCGCCATCAGCGCCCTTTCCGGCCTGCCCGTGCGCGAGCTCAAGACCGCGCTCATCAACGGCGACGTCAAGCGCATCTCCTCCATTTCAGGAATTGGAAAAAAGACCGCCGAGCGCATCATCGTCGAACTCCGCGATAAATTCACCAAGGGCGAACAGCTCGACGCCCTCGCCGGCGGCGAAGGCGAGCTCGGCGACCACCGCCTGCGCGACGCCGCCCTCGCCCTCGGCGCCCTCGGCTACAAATCCGACGATGCCCAGAAAATGATTAAATCCGTCGCCCCCAAACTCACCCCCGAAACCACCGTCGAAGACCTCATCCGCCTCGCACTTACGAAATAACGGGCTACGTAGCGTGGCAACACCGTCCAACTTTATTGGATCAGGGCACAAACCATTCGGTGCGGCAGGGTGATCGCAGAAAAATGCAGGCCCCTTAACGAATATATTCCGCCTTCGCATAAATACTCATTTGCGCACTTGAAAGTCCGACATCGAATATTTACATTGTAGTTATGAATGAAATCCATTTCAAATGGGATCCATCAAAAAACGAAGCAAACCAAAAGAAACACAATGTGAGTTTTGAAGAAGCTCAAACGGTGTTCTTTGACGAATCCGCCATGGAGTTTTTTGATGGAAAACACTCAGGCAAGGAAGATCGGTTTCTGCTCCTTGGCCAGAGCTTCAATTTGAGGACACTAATGGTGTGTCATTGCCATAGGGAAGAAGAGTCAATCATCCGGATTGTCTCTGCCCGAAAAGCAACAACCAAAGAACGGAATACATACCGAAGGAACAAATGATGAAAAAAGAATACAATCTCGAAAGCATGGAATGGAGAAGAAATCCATATGCCAAACAATTGAAGAAGCAGATCACCATTCGCATGGGTGTTGATATTCTTGATTATTTCAAAACATTGGCAAAGGAAACCGGTATCCCCTATCAAAACCTTATAAATTCATATCTGCGCGATTGTGTTGTCCATCACAAGAAACCATCCATGAAATGGGCATCATAATTAGCCGAGCCACCATCAAGCGCCCCGGCATGGGAGTGTAAAGTGACCTTTGTCGCTACAACCCTGTAATTATCTTGAAAAAACAGAGGGGTTCGGCAGGGTGGTGGCGGATAAAGGGTCTGCACCCCTAATTACTAGGTTGGGGCGGAGAAATAATATGAATCTAGAATCAGAATTTGTTCATTATGCAATGCTACTTGTAATCATCGTTGCCTTTTCCATCAGAGCATTTTTCATACGCAAACGAGTAATTAAGATCTATGGGCAACTGAGAAAAACGGTTCCTCTTGATACACATAAAACAGACCTCACAGGACTACAGCCAGCCATCAAATATGCTTCAACAGAACAAATCCTAAAGAAAATTGAGACCCATCTAATAGACATAAAAAAGCAACTTCAATCAAGTGAGCCTACTCTGAAAACGCCCGTCGATTAGGCCGATGAGCGAGAAAGAAGGCTCCTCTCGTAACGTTATTTTACTATAAGAAATGAACAACGAAATCATCACACCAGACAAGGAGTTCGAGCAAAAGCTGCGGCCCTCGCGCTTCGTCGACTTTGTGGGGCAGGACAAGATCCGCGAGCGACTCGAACTCTTCGTGCAGGCGGCCCGCGAACGCAACGACGTGCTCGACCACGTCCTGCTCTCAGGTCCTCCCGGCCTTGGAAAAACCACGCTCTCCTACATCCTCGCCGACGCGATGGACACGAACATTAAATGCACTTCCGGCCCCGTCATCGACAAGCCCGGCGATCTCGCCGGACTCCTCACCAGCCTCGAGCGCGGCGACGTGCTGTTCATCGACGAAATCCACCGCATGCAGCGCTCCGTCGAGGAATACCTCTACTCCGCCATGGAGGACTTCGTTATCGACATCGTCATCGACCAAGGCCCCAACGCGCGCTCCGTCCGCCTCAACATCCAGCCCTTCACACTCATCGGTGCCACCACCCGCGCCGGGATGCTCTCCGCCCCGATGCGCTCGCGCTTTGGCCTCGTCAACCGCCTCGACTACTACGACGCCGCGATACTCAAGATTATCGTCGAGCGCTCGGCCAGAATCCTGAACGTGGAAATCGAAGACGATGGAGCCATGGAAATTGCATCGCGCTCGCGCGGCACCCCGCGCATCGCCAACAACCTGCTGCGCCGCGCCCGCGACTATGCCCAGGTCAAGGCCGACAACATCATCACCCGCGAACTCGCCGACCAAGCCCTCAACCTGCTCGACATCGACGACGACGGTCTGGAGGAGATGGATAAGCGGATTCTCTCGTGCATCATCGAGAAATTTGGCGGCGGCCCCGTCGGGCTCAACTCCATGTCGGTCTCCGTCGGCGAAGAAGCCGACACCATCGAGGAAGTCTACGAACCCTACCTCATCCAGGAAGGCTATCTCCAACGCACCGCGCAGGGACGCATCGCCACCAAACGAGCCTATGAAAAGTTTGGGCTGAAACCTTTGGACTAGTAAAGATCTGATTTCTCGAACGTATAGCCAACACTTTTTTCCGTTATATTGGTTATGTTCACAGCGAACTGCCCAACGTTCATCTGCCGAATACCACCCTTGATATAATTGGTAATACCAAAGCCGATCGGCGAACCATCTCCCACCATGTGATCCATGGCCCACATTTCAACGGCATTGTTCAACAGTCGCACATTCGAGGATTTTGTATTTTCAATGCTGCGTCGTCGGGCAGCGGAAAACGAAGGAATGGCCACCGCCGAAAGCAGCCCAATTACGGCAACAACGACGCTCACCTCAACCAATGTAAATCCACCCTGTCTCTTCGGCTTTTTCATGCCTCAACCCTCTCCTGCTGAAGATCTAACCCGCAAACCGAAATATGGCAACCCTTTATGCCGGAATTTACACCTAC
>CBDVCB010000093.1:0-9448 GCA_965372395.1 uncultured bacterium | reverse complement strand
CCCGTTGGTCAGGTGAAGCGTTGCTACACCAGATGAATGCCGCGCCAGTGTAGCCCCGCTTCTCCCCGGAGTGGAAAGCGGTTTCGGTGGAATGGCTACACGCCATAGGCACGCGCAAGCGTGTCGGAGATGTCGTTGATCTGCACGGAACCTTTGGCCGCTTTGCGCAAGCTCACTAAACAGATCGGGCACATGGTGGCGACGTTGCTGCCGGTCTCTTTCAGCTGCTCGGCGCGGTTGCCCGCAATGCGGTGCGACTCGGCCGGGAAGAGCGATTCGAGCGGGCCGCCGCAGCAGTGCGTGTTCTTGCCGCAGAGGGTGGGCTCGTTCAGTTTCACTCCGGCCTTGCCGAGCAGTTCGCGCGGCTGTTCCACCACGTTTTCGTTGCGGGCATAGACGCAGGAGTCGTGCAGGGCAAGTTCGTCGCCCAATTGCGCGGCGGGCTCCATGCCGCTTTCGGCGAGCACTTCGAGATAGCTTTTCACCTCGACGTCGAAGCCTTCCACGAATTGGGGATAGGCGGTGCGCAGGGTGTGGGTGGTGTGCGGATCCACCGTGATCACCCGTTCCACGCCGTGCTTCTTGAAGAGGTCGCAGACGCGCCGGGCGTGCTTGGCAAAGGAGCCGTCGATGCCTTCGTCGTAGACGAGCGCGCCGGAGTAGAGCTCTTCGCCGTAGAGGTAGCCAAAAACAACGCCCGCCTTTTTGAGCAGGCCGGCAATGTTGCGCAGCATGCGGTCGTAGTCCTGCCGATCGGCTTTCGAGGCCAGCAGCCCCATGAAGAAGGTCATGTTGACGAGCTTGTTGACGTTGCGGCCGAGGCCGAACATTTTGGTGATCGGCGAATCTTCGAGCTTGGCCATCTGTGCGGCCATCGCGTCGATGACGGGGATGAGCTGGTACATGTGTCCGGTGTAGAGGATGGTTTTTCCACCCTTTGGAAGGTCGAGCCCCTTGGCCCAGCGGGTGGTTTTGGCCGCCGACATGGGCAGCACGCTCTTGCGCTGGTTGAGGTTGTCGGCCAGAATCCCCAGAATATCCTTGGTTGGCAATGGCATGGCGGCTCCTTATGAAAGGTTGAATTCGTTTTCGTTGATGTATTTGCGCAGGAAGCGGACGTTGTCCGCAATGTTGACCTCGGCGGGGCAGTTTTCGGCGCACATGCCGCAGAGCAGGCAGGAGTAGATGTTGGAAATGTTTTCCTTCACCTTGTCCTCCAGCCCGATCTGGACGTAGCGGAAGAGCTTGCGCGGCAGGATTTCGTAGCCCATCGGGCAGACGGCGGTGCAGACGCCGCAGTGCATGCAGGCATCGGCGTTAAACTCGTCGGAGCACTTCACGGCCGATGCCAGTTTTGATGATACCCTACTCATGGCCTTCCTCCTCCTGCTCCTTGAACTCATACTTGAAATAGCCGTCCACATCCGGTCGGCCGGTTTCCTCGACCATTCCGTAGCGGCGCATCGCCATCATCCAATAGACCGTTTCGTATCCGGGGGTTCCGAGGGCTTCGGAAATCTCCGGGATGGTTTTGCTGCCCTTTTTCAGGAGCGCCAGGATGCGGTCCTTCATGATCATTTCATCGCGCATTATTTCGCGCATATCGCGTCTCGCCGTACTCATGCGGTTACCACCTCCCTGCTGCAGGCATCGATCATTGCCGTGATTTGTTCATCCGTATATCCCTCGACGTCGATGGCATCGTGCGGACAAACCGGCACGCAGGCGCCTTCGCCCTTGCAGAGCGACTTGATCACTAGCGCGATTTCCTTTTTGCCGTCCTCGACGGTGATTCGTTCGATTGCGCCGTACGGGCAGGCTTTCAGGCACTCGTCGCACCAGATGCAGGCATCGGTATCAACCCGCGCCACCAGCGGTTCGAGGTCGACGTAGCCCTTCATCAATAGGCCCCCGGCCTTGCTGACCGCCGCGAGCGATGCACCGACGCTTTCAGCCATCGTCTTCGGGCTCTGCGCCGCACCGGCGAGGAAGACGCCGTCGATCACGGTTTCCACGGGGCGCAGCTTGATGTGCAGCTCGTTCAGGAAGCCGTCCTTGCTGACCGGAAGCTTGAGCAGGTTCATCAGCGTCGCGTTCTTTTTCGGCACCATGCCGGTGACGAGCACGACGAGGTCGGCGGGAATCTCCACCTCTTCGCCGCCCATCAGCTGGTCTTTCACTTTAACGATCAGTTCGCCACCAACGTTCTCAACCGTCGGCGCCTCGGCATCGGGATATTTCATGAAGACCGCGCCACGGGTGCGGGCCTCCTGGTAGATCATCTCGTTGTGGCCGTAGGTGCGGATATCGCGGTAGAGGTGGTATTGGTTCAGGTCGCCGGGACGATCCTCGAGGCAGAGCGCCATGTGGGTCCCGGCGTTGCAACAGTAGCGCGAGCAATATTCGTTCGGCTCCGGGCAGGCTTCGCTCTTTTTCTGGCGGCTGCCGACGCAGTAGACAAACACCACGTTCTTGACCGGCTTGCCGTTATGGACGAGCGGGCCTTCCTGGTGGTCGGCAATGTCGCGGAACTGCGGCAGCGTCACAACGCCGTCGATCCCGTAGCCGAATTCGCCTTCTGCCGGCTCGTAGGAATCGAAGCCCGTTGCAACGAGCATGGCACCGACCTGTAGTTTAACGGTCTCGTGTTTGCCCACGCGGAGGGTGACGGCGAAGTCGCCGATGTAGCCGCTCTTTCCGATCATCTCGGCATCGGTGTAGAGCATGATGTTGTCGCGCTTCTTCACTTCGCCGATCAGGTTCTTGACGATGTCGGATCCGTGCTGGTCGTCCGGCGCCATGCGGCCCCAGTCCTTGACGGCGCCGCCGGCTTCCTTCTGCTTTTCAACGATGAAAACGGAGAGCCCCATGTCGGAGAGGGCGAGGGCGCCGCGCAGACCGCTGACGCCCGCGCCGATGACGAGCACCTTCGGGATGGTATCCACGCGCAGCGCGGTGAGCGGAACGGAGAGCGCGGCCTTGGCGATCCCGGCGCGCACGAGGGCGATGCCCTTTTCGGTGGCTCCGGTCTTGTCGTTGGTGTGCGCCCACGAACACTGCTCTCGCAGGTTGACGTGCACGTATTGGTATTTGTTGATTCCGCCCCGTTCCGCCATGTCGCGGAAGGTGAACATGTGGAGCTTCGGCGAGCAGGAGGCAATCACCAGCCCGTCGAGGTTAAGCTCTTGGACGTCGTCGATAATCTCCTGCTGGGCGGAGTCGGAGCAGGTGAACATGTGGTTTTTGGAAACCACGACCCCCGGCTCGCCGGCGATCGCCTCGGCGACCGCTTTCACATCGACATAGTCCGAAATATTTCCGCCGCAGTGGCAGATGAAAACACCGATTCTTCTTTTTCCCGTATCCATTACGCGTTCCTCAGTTGTTCGATGTATCCCGCGGCCTGGGCCGAAGAGGCGCAGGCGTGGAGCACGGTGTCCGGAATGTCGCGCGCACCGATCACCGTGCCGGCGGCAAACAGGCCGGCAATGTTGGTGCGGCCCGGCTGGGTGGTCGCATCCGGTTCCTTGATGTAGGCGAATTCATCGGCGTCGATCTCGCCGCCCTTGTAGATGTTGAGCGATTCAAGATTGGGGACAAACCCGACGGTCAGCACAACCAGATCGTGCTCGGCGGTCTGCAAGCCGCCTTCGCCTTCCATATCCTCGTAGTGGACTTTCATATCGCCACCTTCGAGTTCCTCGACGCGGGCGACCTTGCCCTTGGTGTATTGCACGCCCATGCCCCTCGACTGCTCGAAGAACTCGTCGTAGCCCTTGCCGAAAGCGCGGATGTCGATGTAGTAGATCGTCACGTCCGCCAGCGGGAGCGCACCCATCACCAGCTGCGCGTGCTTGGCCGAATACATGCAGCCGATGCGGCAGCAGAGCGGATTGCAGACCGTGTGGTCGCGCGATCCGTTGCACAGCACGATGGCAATGTTTTCCGGCTCCTTGCCGTCCGACGGGCGCAGCACGCCGTTGTACGGGCGGGTCGGTGCCAGCAGCCGATCCATCTGCGGGCCGGAGATGACGTTCGGATATTTTCCGTAGCCCATCAGTTCCTTGCCGGCCGGGTCGAGGATCTCGTAGCCGGTGGAGATGATCACCGCGCCCACGGTCAATTCAATTTGCTCGGGCTTCATGTCGAAGTTGATGCAGTCGCCGGGGCAGACGTTCACGCACTCCTGGCATTGCGAGCAGTCGCCGCAGCCGAGGCACCGGTTGGCGGAATCGCGCGCTTCGCTTTCGGTCATGGTTTCTTCGTACTGCTCGAAACTCTGGATGCGCTTGTGCGGCTCCAGTTCGCGCAGGGCCGTTGGCGGAATGGTGGAGCAGTTCGCCGAGCAGGAAACGATTTCATCCTTGTCCGCCATTTCCAGATCGGATCCGTAAGGCACGTCGAGCGACTCTCCCTTGAGTTGGCGGTCGATGTAGAACGCCGCCTTGCTGCCTTGCCCCATGGCCTCGGTGATAATCGACGGGCCGAGCACGGCGTCGCCGCCGGCAAAGACCATTGGATCCGCCGTCTGGAGGGTTTGCTCGTTGACTTGGATGGTTTTGTTGGGATTCAGGTCCAGTTCGCTTTCGAAGGGGATCGTGCTGGGGGAAAGACCGATCGCCATCACCACCACGTCGGCTGGAATCTGCTGCTCCGAGCCTTCGGCGGTGGTGAAGCCGGTCATGCGGCCTTCCGGCGTAAAGTCGATGGTGTCGACCTTGAGCACTTCGAGAATACTCTTTCCGGAGTCGTCGGTGTAGATGCGCTTGGTGGAGACGCCGGTATAGAGCTTGACGCCTTCCTCTTCCGCCTCGCGAACTTCGAATTCGAGCGCGGGCATCTTGTCTTTCTCTTCGAGGCAGACGATCGAGACGCTTTTGGTTCCCATTCGGACGGCCGCGCGGGCGACGTCGAGGGCGACGTTGCCGCCGCCGAGGACGACGAAATCCCTATTTTCAATGTCGGGTAGCTCGTCGCCGACGTTGGTTTCCTTCAGGAACTCCATGCAGTCTGTTACATCCGCCAGATCATTTCCAGTGATTGGAATAATGCGCGGGTTTTGGTTGCCGACGCCGACGAATATGGCATCGAAGCCCTGTTCCTTGAGTGCGGCGATGCTTTCGACCTTGGTGCTGGTCTTGATCTCCACGCCGAGGGCGGTAATGTTTTTGATGTCGCGGTCGAGCAGCGCATTCGGCAGGCGGTAGGCCGGCATTCCGTGGCGCAGCATTCCGCCGGCGTGCGGCTCGGCTTCGAAGACGGTGACCTGATGACCTTGCTTGGCGAGCTTGAACGCGGCGGTGAGCCCACCGGGGCCGGAGCCGATGATGGCGACTTTGGTGTCGAGTTGTTCTTCGACCGGGCCGTAGTCCGGTTCGGGGTGGCGGTCGTAGTACCAGTCGACCATGAAGCGCTTGATGGCGCGGATGTTGACGGAGCCTTCCATTTCGTCGCGGGAGCATTCGCCTTCGCACGGGGCATAGCAGGCACGGGAGAGGCTGCCGACGAGCGGGGCGTCTGCAAGGTGGAGGTTGAAGGCCTCTTCATGTTTTCCGGCGCGAACCAGCGAAATATACCCGCTCGGCTTTACGCCGGCGGGACAGGTGTGCATGCAGGGTGCCTGGCCGTCGCGGCTGATGACCGCCTTCTTCGGAACGGCCTGCGGGAAGGGGATGTGCGCGGCGCGGCGCGCGATCATGTCGTAGTTGTATTCGTCGGGCATCGGAACGGTGCAGGCGGTTTCGCACTGGCCGCAGCCGGTGCAGGTGGTCTGGTCCACATAGGTCGGCTTGTGGTGCATGTCGACGTGGAACGAGCCGTCCGCATTCTTGGTGACGCCGTCGACCTCGCTGTAGGTCATCAGGGTAATGTTGGGGTGGTGGGCGCTCGACGCCATCTTCGGCGTGGAGATGCAGCTGGCGCAGTCGAGGGTCGGGAAGACCTTGGAGAGCAGAATGGTGCGCCCGCCAATGCTGGGATCTTTTTCGACGAGCAGGACCTTGTAGCCCATGTCGCCGAGAGAGAGGGAGGCCTCCATGCCGGCCGTGCCGGCACCGACCACCATTACATCGTAGTCCGTGTCTTTTTTATCACTCATTGTTCTTCCAACTTTCTGAGGTCTTTTTGGAAAGCAGCCATGTGCGCCACGAAGTTGTCGGCGCAGACGGAGCAGATTCCCGACATTTTCAGTCGCTTGGGGCTGATGTCGTTTTCTTTCATCAGGTCCTGCGCCTTTTTGATCACGGCGCTGGTGCGCGGGGTGCAGTCGGCCAGAAAGGCGCAGTCGCCGCCGCAACCCGCCACGAAGACGCCGTCGAACCCCTGCTTGATGGCGTGGACGATCCACGAGGGCTTGACGCCGCTGGAGCACGGTAGGGGAATCACCTGAACCGCAGTGGAATAGTGCATGTGCGCGCTTCCGGCCAAGTCGATGCCGGGATCGGAGATGCTATTGGTCGAGAAGACCAGAATCTTGGGTTGGGGTTCTTTTTTCATCGCTGCGCTCTGGGTTCTTAGTGCTTAGTGCTTGGTGCTTGGCTACCGACTGCTGACAACCCAGCAACCGGCAACCAACAACTGAAACGGCTACGCCGTTTTCTTTAGGAACACGCGCCAGAATCCGTCGTCTTCGAAGTCGCCGAGATACTCGTGCTTCATCTTCTTGCACCAGCGGGTGATGTCGATGATCGTGCCTTCGTCGGATGAGAGAACGGACAGGACGCCGCCTTCCGGGCATTCCGCGATCGCGCGCTTGGCATCGAGCAACGGGCCCGGGCAAGCCGTTCCGCGTGCGTCTACTTCTGTTGCAACTTCCAATCCTTTGAGTTCGTCTGTAGTCATGGTCTATCTCCTTGTGGTTGATTTCAAATTCCAGGTTTCCGCCACCCCTACATGAACCAGCACTGCTTGGAGTCCTGGAACATGTCGACAAAGGTGCCGACGCCGACAAAGTCCATGTGCGGGTAGTCGATCATCTCTTCTTTCTTGAAGCTCATCACGTCCATCGACATTTCGCAAATGTGGATGCGGATACCGAATTCGGCGGCGTCCTTCATCAGCTCTTCGAGCGACTTGGCCTTGTGCAGCTTCATCACCGAGCGGATCATCGGCGGCCCCATGCCGAGCATCTGCATCTTGGAAAGCGGGAGTTTCTTCGAGCTCGAAGGCAGCATCGCGCCGAACATCTTGCCGAGGAAATCCTTCTTCGGATGCTTCTTCGGATCGCGCAGGGCGGCGATCGACCAGAAGGTGAAGAACAGATCCACTTCCATGTCGTAGGCCGTTGCGCCCAGGGCAACGATGAAGGCGGCGATGGTGTAGTCGAGGTTTCCGCTAATCATGCCAATGGTTAGCTTGTCGTTCGGGGCGTTTTCTTCCAGCGTCTCCACGCGGGCGGTCAGCTGTTTGATCATCTCTTCCATGTTTTGGTTTTCATCACTCATTGGGTTCCTCCAGCAGTTAGGGTTGGTTAAACGGTCGTTTCGTCGTAGTTCCGGGCTATGCGCCCCTGCGACTCCATCTCTTCGAGCAGGACTTCGCGCATAATGTGGCAGCCTTCGATCAGCTTGGGGTTCTTGAGGTGGTAGTAGACGGTTTGGGCTTCCTTGCGGTTCACCACCACGCCCTTGTCCTTCATGGTGCGCAGGTGCTGGCTCACTGTGCTGATGGAGGTGGAGAGCGCTTCGGCCAGTTCGCCGACACTGCGCTCGCCCCGGCCCAGAATCTCGATAATGGCGATCCGCTTGGGGTTGGCCATCATCTGGCAGAGTTCCGCCTGTAGTTCAAAAAGCTCGAAGTTGCATGGTTTCATGGGTGCTAAAGTACGAACCTCTACCGGGGGAGTAAAGTAAAAAAGCAGAATATTATAATATTCATACTATTATCAATATAGTCACCTTTCCCTTGCTGTGGAAAGGGTTGTAGGATTTTGCGCGCGGAACGCTGTCCCTCCCGATGGTCGGGGGCAGCGTGTGCTACACCGGTTGTTCCGAAATGCAACGCTCTTGGGTGTAGTCCCGCTTCACCCCGAAGGGAAAAGCGGTTTGGCGGAAAGGCATGTAACAATGCATAGGCTGGCTTTAAGCGTGGTTTTCATAACAACGCCTGGGTTGCGCGAATAACGCAAGGAGCCAGTAATTTATTGAATGGGGAATCACGGGAAATGCTGTCCCCTCCTGCGGTCGGGGAAACTACCGAACAACCCGGTTCCTCGGAAGGCGAGTAAACCATGAGGGAAACAGAACTGAAAGTGACAACTAAAAACCAGAGTGTGCCAGAGCCATTATAGGTGTTGGCAGAACTCTGAAGCTAGTTTTTCATCTCTTGCTTGGCATTGGTTTTGTCTATTTCCTCCTGAAACTTGATCGACTCGAAGGTGTGGAATCTGGGGGGATAGAAAACTTGATTCCCATATTTTGTCTTTTCTTCGATGTAGGCCTCGACGAGCACCGCGACGAGTTGTCCGGAAGGAATCTTTAATTCCCCGGAAATTGCATTCAAGGCTGCTTTACTGGTTTCGGTCAGACGGTAAGACTGTGTCTCTGTTCGTTTCATACATTTTCTCCACAGGCAATGTACGGCGAAAGCACCTATAATTTCCCAAACATTTATGTTGCACATGAGAACGCGATGAGGCACAAATAAAGAGATTCCACTAGATTCTTGAAAGTATGCAAAACGGATTTATTGACAATAAATCCAAAAGAGACAACTGTTGAAGAAGCAGTGGAAAAGATAAGAAGGTGAAATGCAAGGGGAGGGGAAGGATGAAGCGAAAAGTTGAGATTATTGTAGCGGGTCTTGTTCTGGGATGTTCTTCCTTTGCAGGAGTTGCCGGGGTGGAGGCCGTTGATTCCATCGTGTGGATTGAAAAACCTGCCGTGATTCCGGTGAAGTCGCCGGAAGACTTGCGTATGCTTATTAGGATGGAGCAGGAAAAATACGCAGTGCTGGCACCGCCTTCGCTCTCCCCATATTGGAGCAAGATCAAGGGGGATGTATTCGTTGATTGGTTTAGCGGGGAATGGGGGACGGCGGCCAAGCTGGCCTTTGCCTATCTCGATAAGAATATGATCCCCCGATATGAGATAAAGATTTGGGAAGACTTTTCTTCCGGCGAGATTTTCGTGGCGAATGGCCGCAATGAAATCATGGCAACATTGAATCCGGAAAAGGGATTCGATTCATATGGCTTTTGGCTGAACGGGCAGTCGCGGATTTCTTTCGTTTCGGAACTTTCAGATTTCGAGCGGGTTTGGTATTCGTCAAGTCACACAGCGCTCTCGCTGATCCTCACGCCTAGTTTGTTTACTGAGGCCTGCGCCGAGATCCGGGAGGAGGAATGGGCGCAGGCGGAGCTGGAAAGGGCGGTCGCGATGGAGCGGATGGCCGACTCTCCGGAGGAAAGCGATACGGTTTCCGTGAGCATCTCGATGGCTCCGCCGGAAAC
>CBDVCB010000092.1:0-9461 GCA_965372395.1 uncultured bacterium | reverse complement strand
TATTCTCCTCGCTTAACCAGCCCCATCACCCGCATGGCCTGCTTGAGTTCTTTCTGCGGAATTTACAACAGACGACCTTTCAACTTTCGGGGATCCTGTCGGCAGTCCAAAACAGCCCACACCTCAATAATCCCTGCTTTCACCCGATAAAAAATGGCAAAGGGAAAACGGCGAGCCAATAGCCGATGGTATCCGAAATGGATTTCGTGGGAGCTTGCAAAAAGCAGTAACGAGTCAATGTCGGCACAAAGTGAATCGAGGAAATAATCTCCCAGCCCCGGAGACTGCATTTCGTAGAAACTGTATCCATCCAGCAGATCCAACTCTGCATCGTGGAGTATCCTGATTTTCATCGGGTCTGCTCGCGAATGCGCTGTTTTGCATCCAACCAATCACTGAAATGGGTCAACCCTTTGGCCAACCGCTCTTCCCGGGCTTTGAGTTCTTCTCCATGCCAAACCGGACTTGGAACCTGCTTGGGATTATGTGCCAGATCATCCCAAATTTCCTCAATAACAACCAACTTATCCAGTGTTGTCATCTTTTCCAGCGGAAGTACCACATGCATAACAAAACTCCTTATGGTTTTTAACGGTGGTCATCAGCTCAAACACCGTCATTTTCCGGCCTCCTGAATCAATACACGAACTCCCGCCATTTCCACCGATGGGAAGATGTAAAAACGCCCCATCCATCAAAGTAGGACAGTGCCTCCGATCTATCCTATATTTTAGTTGTTCAACATATCGATCATCTTCTTGAGCTTTTCACTTTT
This sequence comes from uncultured bacterium, assembly GCA_965372395.1. GTDB lineage: Bacteria > Verrucomicrobiota > Kiritimatiellia > Kiritimatiellales > Pontiellaceae > Pontiella. The sequence continues at coordinate 8,686 of CBDVCB010000092.1, read as the reverse complement.
TTCAATTAGCTCTTCCTGTCGCTTTTCCTGAACGGCGACGACGTCTTTCGGGGCGCGGCTGGTAAAGTTTTCGTTGGCGAGCTTTTTCTTCACGTTCTCCAAATGCCCGACCACTTCGTCGAACTCGGCGGAGAGTTTCTTGATTTCCGCGTCGACGTCGACAAGACCTTCGATGGACATGTAGACCGTTCCGAGCGTGCTGATGCCGCTGGGCATGGCCCCTTCCGGTGCGAAGACGATGTCGACGTTGATCGCCTCGGCCTTCAGCAAGGAGATGATGGAGGCTTTGTCGGCCTCGATCTGTTCGGCATAGGTTTCGTTCGACGGCCTGACGTTGAAGACGGCGGTCTGCTTGTTCGTCAGGTTGTATTCGGTCCGCAGGATGCGGCCCACCCGGATGAGGTCGTGCTTGCCGTCCACATATTCGACCACCTTCGGATCGATCCCTTCCGCTGCGGCCTTTTCCGGCCACTCGGCGAGCATGATGGTTTCCACCGAATGGTTGTAGCCCATGCCATGCCACAGTTCTTCGGTCAGGAACGGCATGAACGGGTGCAGCAGGCGCAGCGCGGCCGAGAAGGCGTGGTGCATCACCTGCAGCGTATGCTTCTTCTGTTCCGGCGAACCTTTGAAGAGGATCGGCTTGGCATATTCGATGTACCAGTCGCAGTAGCTGTGCCAGAAAAAGTCGTAGATCGCCACCGTCGCATCGTTGAAGCGGTAGCGTTCCAGGCTGTCGTTGGTCGCGGCGACGGCTTCGTTGAGTTTGGCCAGCAGGTGCTGGTCGTCGGGGCCGAGGGCGGAACGGTCGAAGGCCAGATCCTGCACATCGAACCCTTCCGAGTGCATCTCCATGAAGCGCGCGGCGTTCCAGATCTTGGTGGCGAAGTTGCGGCCAATCTCGAACTTTTCGTCGGAGATATAGACGTCCTGCCCCGTTGCGGTGATCATCATCAACGAGAAGCGCAGCGCGTCGGAACTGTACTTTTCGATGATGTCGAGCGGGTCGATGGAGTTGCCGAGGCTCTTGGACATCTTGCGGCCTTGGTCGTCGCGCACGGTGCCGTGGATATAGACGGTGTCGAACGGGATCTCATCCATGATTTCCAGCCCGGACATCACCATGCGCGCCACCCAGAAAAAGATAATCTCGTTGCCGGTGACGAGGGTTTTGGAGGGATAGTAGAAATCCAGGTCTCCGCTTTTTTCCGGCCAGCCAAACACGCTGAACGGCCAGAGCCAGGAGGAGAACCAGGTGTCGAGCACGTCTTCGTCCTGACGGAAATTCCCGGTTGAGCAGACCGGGCATTTTTCAGGTTCGGTCCGGGCCGCCCACTCGTGGTTGCAGTCGTCGCAATAGAAGATCGGGATGCGGTGCCCCCACCAGATCTGGCGCGAGATGCACCAGTCGCGGATGTTTTCCATCCAGCCCATGTAGGTCTTGCTCCAGCGCTCGGGCACAAACTTGATGCGGCCGTCGTTCACGGCATCGATCGCCGGGCGCGCCAGCGGTTTCATCTTGACGAACCACTGCGGCGAGAGGCGCGGCTCGATAACCGTTTCGCAGCGGTAGCAATGGCCGACCGCGTGCTGGTGCTTCTCGACCTTCTCGACGAGTCCCCCCGCCTTCAGGTCTTCCATCAGTTGCTTGCGGCACTCGAAGCGATCCATCCCCTCGTACGGCCCGGCGTTTTCGTTCATGATGCCGTTGTCGGTCATCACATTGATTTGCGGGAGGTCGTGGCGCTGTCCCATCTCGAAGTCGTTCGGGTCGTGCGCCGGCGTAATCTTCACCAGCCCGGTTCCAAACTCGGGATCGACATAGTCGTCGGCAATGATCGGGATCTCGCGGTTGGTGATCGGCAGGACAATCATTTCGCCAATCAAATCCTTATAGCGTTCGTCGCGCGGATTGACCGCCACGGCGGTGTCGCCCAGCATGGTTTCGGGGCGCGTTGTGGCCACCACAATCTTCTGCCTTTTGCCCTTCACGGCATAGCGCAGGTGGTAGAGCGCACCCTCGACGTCGACGTGCTCGCTCTCCTCGTCGGAGAGCGCGGTTTGGCAGCGCGGGCACCAGTTGATGATGCGGTTGCCTCGATAGATCAGGCCCTTGTCGTAGAGGCGGCAGAACATTTCCACCACGGCCTCGCTCAGCCCCTCGTCCATCGTGAAGCGCTCGCGCTCCCAGTCGCAGGAGGCCCCCAGCTTCTTGAGCTGGTTCGTGATCGTGCTCCCATACTCCTCCCGCCAGTCCCACACGCGCTCGATAAATTTTTCGCGCCCGACGTCGTCGCGGCTCTTGCCCTCTTTCTTCAGCGCGCGCTCCACCACGTTCTGCGTGGCGATACCGGCGTGGTCGGTGCCCGGAACCCATGTCGTGTTCTTGCCCTGCATGCGAGCCACGCGGACGAGGATGTCTTGGATGTTGTTGTTGAGCGCGTGGCCCATGTGCAGAATGCCCGTCACGTTCGGCGGCGGGATCACGATGCAGAACGGGTCGCCCCCGTCGCTGCTGTCGCCATGGAAGCGGTCATCCGCCATCCACTGCGCATACCACTTTTCCTCAACATCCTTCGCTTCGTATTTTTTTGATAGTTCTGCCATAGGTTTAATCCGTAATTCGTAATAATCGGGAAATCGGCAGACGCAACACGCAACTAATTACGCATTACGTCTTACTCGTTACGATTTCTCCTCATCCAGGAAGAGCTTGTATTCGACGCCGTCGACGAGGGCCTCCCACGAGGCTTCGATAATGTTTTCCGACACGCCGACCGTGGTCCAGGTGGTTTCGCCATCGGATGATTCGACCACCACGCGCGTCTTCGCCGCCGTCGCCTCCTCGGGATCGAGGATGCTCACGCGGTAGTCCGCCAAGTGCACGTGATCGATGCCGGGGTAGAATTTGTGAAGCGCGCGGCGCAACGCCATGTTGAGCGCGTCGACCGGGCCGTCGCCCTCGCCGACCGTGAAGGCCCGTTCGCCGTTCACCTTCAGCTTGAGCGTTGCCTCCGAAAGGCAGGGTTCCTCCTGGCTGCGTTTCTCCACCACCACACGAAAGCCTTCCAGCTCAAAAAAGCTCTTGTGCTCCTTGAGCACCTTCTTGATGAGCATCTTGAACGAGGCGTCGGCCGTTTCGTAGACATAGCCGCCCTTCTCCATCTTTTCCAGGGTCTGGAGAATTTCGCGCACCTCCGGCGACTTCCGGTCCATATCGTGCTTGCCCATTTCGAGCAGTTTTTCCATCACGTTGCTCGCGCCCGAAAGCTCGGAGATCAGGATGCGGCGCTCGTTGCCGACCGAGTCCGGCGGAACGTGCTCGAAGCTCTGCGACACCTTGCGCACGCCATCGACGTGCATGCCCGCCTTGTGCGCGAACGCGCTATCGCCGACAAACGCCGCGCGCGGGTTGTCGCGCAGGTTGGCCTGCTCGTTCACGAATCTTGAAAGCTGCTTCAATCCGGCCAGCTTCGACTCGTCGGCCAGGCAGGTCCGGTCCGTTTTCAGGATCAGGTTGGCGGCCACCGAAACCAGGTTGCAGTTTCCGCAGCGCTCGCCGAAGCCGTTGATGGTTCCCTGCACCTGCCCTGCGCCGGCGCGGACGGCCTCCATCGCGTTGGCCACGCCAAATTCCGAATCGTTGTGGGCATGAATGCCCACAGCAACGCCGAAGGTTTCACAGACACGGGTTGTGACCTCGAAGATCTCGTGCGGCAGGCGACCCCCATTGGTATCGCACAGTACAAGAATATCCGCCCCGCCCTTCACGGCGGCGTCCAGCGTTTGGAAGGCATATTCCGGGCTGTCGCTATAGCCATCGAAAAAGTGCTCCGCATCGTAGACCACCTCTTTGCCATGCTCCTTCAGGAAGCGGCAGGTGTCCTCGATCATCGCCAGGTTTTCCTCCGGGGTGGTATGCAGCACCTCGGTCACATGCAGCAGCCAGCTCTTCCCGAAAATGGTGCAGACCTCCGTATCGGCCTCCAGCAGCGCCATCGTGCCCTTGTCCTCCTCGACCTTCACTTTCGCGCGGCGCGTGCTGCCGAACGCGGCCACCTTCGCGTGCTGGAGGTTTTCCTTCTTGATCTCCTTGAAGAAGGCCATGTCCTTCGGGTTCGAAGCCGCAAAGCCGCCTTCGATATAATCGACCCCGAACGCATCCAGCATCTTCGCCACGCGGATCTTCGCCACCGGCGAAAACACCACCCCCTCCGCCTGCGCGCCATCGCGCAGCGTCGTGTCGTATATAAAAACCTTGTTGTCAGCATTCATGATCATTCACCTGCCTTGGTAAGAGGAGGGAACATACCCCACCCATTTTGGCCGAACCAAGCCCGAAGGGCGTTTTTTATGGATGCAATAGGCACGCTATTTTCAATGGTAGCAACCGTGTTTGAAGCCATGTGGAACCTATATTCAAGGCCTTTTTCAATAGTCCTTCATGCACTTTTTTATATCATAAATCATATATTTTGCCGTTCTAATACCGATTATACCCATTTTTTATATGATAAACGGATATTTCAAACCGCCCGTCTCATGACTGGAAGAGGGAGTGATTGGAGAATGAAAGGCTCTTTTCCCGTCCTACCAGAACAGCCTTCAACCCGAAGGGGGAATTCCCACACAATGATATGATCCGCGAATGGACGCTGATTCATGACCAACGGATTAATGTAAATTGGGTCAAGAAGGATCCCTATCCTGTTGATTTCCAATTCGACGGAGAACCCAATCCGGCGGATCCGGAGCCAAAACAAAAAGAATATTCACAGAATAATTAAGAATAGAATAATTGCCGAGGTGCGTTCTGAATAATCATTCTGTTCATAATTATTCTGTAGAAATCCTGCGCTGCGAATCATCAAATTTCTCGAGAGCAACCAGAGAGCAACGCGAACATTTCCTGCCCCAACTCCCCCCCCCCCCTTTTTAAGGCTTTTCCACCTCCGCAAAAACCGCCCACAAACAAGTATCTAAATACCTATTTAAATACCCGTATTTACCCTTGCCAACCCTCGAAAAAGGAGTATTCCCGCTCCGGGGTTTGGGAGAAATGGAGGGAGACCATGAAAATCTCAAGTAATTCATCACTCGTGGATTATATTCGCAACCATGTCTCCATCTTTGACCTGCCGTGGAGTGGATCGTGCCGGTCGATGTGAACAAGCAATTCTTCCGTGTACGGTCTCAACCTTAGGGGAGCGGAAAATATTGAGATGCCATTTTGGTCTGTACCGGGGGTGCTTTGATGTAGCAACGCTTCACCCGAACGAAGAGAGGGAAAGCGTTCTCCGCAGGAATGGATTCCGTTCGCAAGGGGCACCGCGTTCCCTTCGGGCGAAGCGGTACTACACCGACAGAAGCGGGCGAAACCGGAGGTTTTTCAAGTTCCTCACTGTTTTTTAATTTCGAAGGGAGATATGCAAATGAAAAGGATAATCGCAATTTGTATTGCAAGTATCATGTAGAAGCGGCGCCCTCTCCGCTTTTTTCGCAGAAGATGCCCTCTTCTTCCTACGATTTGGAGAAGGCGACGGCCGAATCCGACTTCGCGCAAAACAGTTATCCCGATACCCTCCACGGTGCGGAAGCGAAGGGATGCCACAAGGTGGATGTTCGCTTGAAGTAGAATGGTTTTCCGCTAGAATGGAATGAACGTGAGACGAGGGGTGAGAACCGGAGGTAGGGATGGGTGACAAGGAGCAGTGGCTGCGGGTTGTTCCGATTGGGCTGGCTGGCCTGCTTTTGGTGGTGGGCATGAATGCCCATCGGCTGGGAACTTGGATGGAAAAACGATCGGATGCACCTTCGGCGGCTCCATCACGGAAGGATCTCGTGCATCATGTGGCCAGCGGGCTTTCTATCCAAAGCGGAGCCTTCCCCGGGGCGGATCTGGTGCGGTTCAAATCCTGCCGGATCGAGAAGCAAAGGAAGGGCGGCTTTTCCTTCGGGGCCTTCAATGTGCTGGTGATTGACGAACTCGAAGTTGGCCTCCCTCCGGATTGGACCCCGGAAAAAAACATGGCCGGACAGAAGCAAAAAGGGGGTGCATCGCTGGGCTTGCCGGAAGAGGCGATCCGCAGGTTGTTGACGCCGTATCCCGGTTTCTCGGGAATAAGGATCCATGGCCTGTCCGCGAACCTCATCGGTCGACCCACGGAAAACGGCGGGAGCGAAACGCTGAATATCCTAACGGCCCGAATGGCGGAAGGCGGACGCAAGCGAACCCTCAAACTCCATGATTGCGAGTTCCTGACGGCCAGTGGCGAACGCATTAAATGCAGGAATGCCACGCTGGGTCTTGAATGGCCGTTTTGCATTTCCACGGATCGGGGGTCGTTTCCAATGGTTGGATTTGCGGGCGGGCTTAATGGGGATCGTTTCGGATTGAGAAAAAATCAGAAGGAGGCGGGAAGATGAAAAGAACAGGGTTGGTTGTGGGTTTGTTCGCATGGGCGATTGCGGTCGGTTCGGTGGCGGAGGTTGCGCTTTACGACGACTTGGACGGCGACGGGATGCTCGATGCCTGGGAACTGCAAATTGTCGATGACAATCCAACGGATGGCATCGAGACCTTTTACGATGTGCTTCGGGATGGCAATTATGACGGGGACGCCTTTTCCAATATCGAGGAGTTCCTGCTCGGTTTCGATCCGGTAGTGCCGGGAGGCGATCCTCTCGATACGGTCGAAGAGGGTCTTGAACTGATGGCGGCGGCTTTGACCAATGAATTCGACCGCGTATATGCGTCCCTCATCGACGGCTGTTTTGAGACGGTCGTGGCTACGGATCCATCCAACCATGCGGCGCGGGTCTACCGTGCGGCAAGCCGATTGGTCAATCTGCTCAATCAAGACGGGCAGGATGACTTTCTTGAAGAGTTTGGAATTGCTTCGAGCTGGGATTTTGAAATTACCGGAGAGTTTGATATCGCCAATGCACCGTTGCCCGATGCAGTCGTTGACTTTTTCTCTACCAATCTGTTGCCGGCCATTGATGCTTCATACGCCGATCTGGAGGTTATCCCGACCAACTGGAGCGGCACGGCGGAAATCTCCACCAATTATTTCCCGGTGGATGAAACCATCTATGCCGACATCGGCGATGCAACGGCAGCCATGTCCATGTTGAAGCTGCTGCGCTCCAAGGTGCTCTCCCTGGCCGCGCAATCGTTGAATGTGGATTATGAAAAAATACTGATGCCGGTCGATGGCCCGGAGGCGGCCATCACCTTGGATGGATTGACCAACGACTGGGTCGGCATTCCGGTACAGTTGCTTGGGGAATACGATTCAGTGGTCGAATATGTGAAGGGGGCGAGAAGCGCTTCATCGATCTATTTGCTGGTTCAGCTGGCCAATGCGGAGATTCCAATCATTGGAGCGGAGTGCGAAATTTTCCTTGGGGTCGATTCCTCTGTGGATCTTGAATTTTTCCCATACTGGGGCCACACAAACATTTGGTTTTCGGAAACCGAGACAAACACCACGGAAATATCGGTTGTATCCTCCAATCGTACCATTGAAATAGAGATTCCCGTGCCGGATGGCATCGCGATATCGAATGCCAGTATCGATTGGCTGGACGTTGAATATCTGCCGGTTGGCGCAGAATTGTGGATGTCGTCCTGGGAGGAGCTCGGATCTCCTTTTTCCAGCCCGGTGGATGTTGTTCTCCAGAACCATCCCGGTTTCATAGAGTCGGTTCGCTCGCCGCTCGGTTTAAGCTCCGCCAAAACCAACCTGAACGAAGCGATCGACCTCTTCCAGTTGGCTAACGAGCTAATCCTGTCCCGCACGGATGCGCTGATGCATTTCATTGAATACGATCCAACCAACGAAACGGAGCGGGTGGAGTTTTTCAACCGCCTGCAACAGGTGGAGTCGAGTCTGGACAGCCCGCAACCGGTGCTGGAAACCAATGGATTGGGAGAGGTGGTCTTTGAGCAAGTTGTGCATTTGGGGGCGTTCTATCAACCGGCCTACCTGACCCGAAGCATGCTTCCCGAGTTCTGGAAGATTCCAAGCCAGCCATTGGATGGAACATTCCCCGATCCTACATTCGGAGGAGTGCTGCCCGGCATGACCCAATATAAACTCGACGAATACCTCCGGCGAAGCGGCGGAGTGATGGATGCCGACGGCGATGGCATTCCGAACGGATGGGAATACCTTTACTGCGGCCATCCCACCAACTGCATTGCGCAGCTGGATAATGACAACGACGGACAATCAAATTATGACGAATACATCAGCGGCATGGATCCGACCAATGCGGCTTCGTGTTTCCGTGCGGCGTTCCATATGCAGGATGTCGGCGGATCTTCGGACATCGTCATTAGCTGGGAAGCCGCCGAGGGCCGGGTATACGATGTGCACTGGTGCCCGGCACTGGATCAGGACTTCCAGCTATTGAGAGCAGGCATTAACTACCCGCAAAACAGCTATACCGATCCCGTCCACGGTGCGGAAGCGAAGGGATTCTACAAGGTGGATGTGCAGATGGAATAGCAGATGTGACGGCACAGATTGCGGCACCTCGGATTGCTTGATCGAGGGGTCTTGCACCTAACCTCCCCCTTGCCACCTTCGCGGCGGTCGCACGAGACCAACAACCCAAGGAGACCACATGAGGAACTTGCCGCGAAGCATGATTTTCGTAGAAAATAGGCCGTTGGCCG
>CBDVCB010000091.1:0-9628 GCA_965372395.1 uncultured bacterium | reverse complement strand
GTCGGGGTCATGCAGGTGAGCGCATAGGACGGGATGGATGGATCGATCGCCAGCGCCCCGAGACCGGTGATTTCCTTGCCGAAGAATTTAAACACGACGCTTTCGAGCAACTCGAATTCCTGCCCCACCACCCCATCGAAATTCTCTACCACGGCAGCCGGTTCCAACCCTTGGAAATCCGCTTTGGGCTCCGTTTCAAAAGGCACCGTGGCGCAACCCGCAAGCAGGAGAAACAACGTGAGTATCGGAAGAAACCGCATCATGACCGCTCCTCCAGAAAGAGGTTGCAGAGCGCGGGGACGACCCACATCGAGGTGGCATAGCCTGCGGAGATTCCGCCGACCAAGGTGAGCCCCACCGAGAAGAGCGCGGGATGCAAGGTGAAGAGCAGCGCGCCCGCCCCGATGAGCGTGGTGACGGCGGAGAGGGTGATGGCAGTGCGCGTGCCGAGGTTGAGCGATTGGGTATAGGAATGAACGTAGAAGATTCCATAATCGACGCAGAGACCGATCACGATAATTCCAGAAACCAGATTCATGACATTCAGCTCAGAACCGACGAGCTCAACCAGCACCGCGATGCTTGCAACCCCGGCCAAAGCAGGCGTAAGGACAATCAGCGTCTTGCGCAGATTTTTAAGCAACACCCCGCTCACCAGCAAAACCAGCCCCAGCGCAACTAGGGAAATGCGGCTGAACTCCCGCGTATAATCCTGCGCAAGCGACGTCGAAATCGCGCTACGGGAAATCAGCAGCATCCCCGGAATTTCATCCTTCAGCGGGGCGATGGCCTCGATAAACTCCGGTTCGTCAGGGAAGAAGGTCAGCACCTGCGTCTCGCCGTCGGCCTGCTGGACAAAGCGGCTCTTGAGCTGCGCGAAAATCACATTGTTCTCCAACTCGCCCTCCTGCACCGCATGCGTTTCCAGGGTTTGGAAAAACGGATCGAAGGCATCGGGCGCAAAGCCGAAGGGCTCACCCTCTTCCTGGAATAGCTTTTTCAGGCGGGTCTGCCGATCGGCGCTCCAAAAGGCATTCCACCGCGCGGCGTTGGCCTTGCGGTTGGCGTGGGATTTCCAGATCGGGCTCAGGCTGGCAACCCCTGACGCGCCAAGCTTTTCAACCAAGGTTTCGTAGACGCGATCGTTCAATTCCAGCGCAGTTTCATAATCCGCATGGGCCACAACCGCCACGGCCTGCCCTGCCCCGCCGGAACCCCAGGTTTCCTGAAACTTTTTTTCCGTTTCAAGCACGGCCTGCTCGGTTCCGTCGAGCTGCATGATATCGGAATCGAACTGCACTTTTCGGGCAACCGGAAACGCGGCAACCATCAGCGCCACGAAAATGCCGAGCACAATCCCCGCGCGCGCCAGCGGCATCTTTCCAAGCTTTGGAAGTTCGCCATTGATTCCTTTGGGCAAAAGATAGAGCGGAAGAATGAACAGCGCTCCGGCCACCGAAAAAACCACGCTGATCAAGGCAAAGCCGGCGAGCTGGTGGTAGCCCGGGATCGAGCTAAAAAAGAAAGCCGCGAAAACCCCGGCCGTCGTCAGCGCCCCGATCACGATAGGGCGAGCAACTGAATGGGCGGCCTCCAACGCAGAACCGCTGCGGCGCACAGCGACATAGACATGGATGCCATAGTCGACCGCAATTCCGGCGATCACCGAGCCGAATCCAAGCATCATCGGCGAGAGCGTCCCCAGCAGGAGCGCCGTGATATTTACCGCCACCAGCAGGGCCGCAAAGGGAATGAAGAAAATCAGGTTGGCGCGCCAATCGCGGAAGAAAAAGAGAAAGAGCAGGATGAAGGCGGTGCTGGCAATCGAGACGGTGAGGGAGATATCGCGCTTGATAATCTTCTCGTTGCTGATGGTGTGCAGATGCCCGCAGATCATATCCGCATCAATCGAAGGCGGAAGCGCTCCGATGCGCTGGTTGATGTAGTCGACGAGTTCGTGCGAGCCGGTGGAATCGGTAAAGGGAATGGAGGTTTCGAGAATCAGCAGCACCTGCTTTCCGTCGGCGCTAACGAGGTGGTTGTTTTCCATGCGCATGTCGTAGCCAAACGAAGACGATAGCGCGCGGATTTTTTTGATCAGCACCGTCTGAATGTCGAGCGGATCGCGACGGATCATTCCGCTCATAAAGGAGCCTTCCGGCTTGAGCAGCTGGATGTATTTTTTGCGCAGGCTGCGCGCAATCCCCTCGCGGCTCATTTGCTGTTCAAGTTGCTCCAGCTCCGCCTCGCCGAGCAGTTCCGGCGCACATTCTAAAAAAGCACCAATGTCGTGAACCATCTGCTGGTTATCGAAGGTGCTGAGCACCTGTTGGATCATCGGCGTATCGATCGAGTCGGCAAACCGGTCGATCTCGGCAAAAAAGGCCGCGCGATCAAGCGTGTCGTCGAGCTGCGAAAAGGAGAGCGCCACCTTGGCGGAGAATTCCATGTTCTGGAGAAAGCCGACCGATTCCTGCGTGTCGCTACCGGTCGGAAGCATAACGTCCATCGAGTGGCGGAAGGGAATAAAAAAGAGACCGCCGATGGAAAACAACAACACAACCGCCACCGCTGCGGCCACAAGCCACGGGTGCGAATACAATCGAATTAAAAAAGACTGGAACCGCCCGTCAGGCATCCGGAACAACCTCCCATTCCCCGGCGGCGACCGGGGCGTTGAGCACCGTGTCGTGGAACGTGATGGTGGTCTTGTCGCCACCGACATCCTCGATGGTGATCTGCTCAACATATCGGCGATCCTTGCGGACGGTGATGGTTACGCGCCCGATCACCTTGCCAATCATGCCGCCCTGCTTCGGAATAAATTCAAGCACCGGAGGTTGCTCGCTTTTAACGGTTAGATCGTAGTCGTTGAGCAAGGAGGCAAACTCCCCGGAAAACCATTTTTCGATCTGCCCGATCACCTCTTCAAAAACGGGATCGCCATGGGTTTTCATTTTCTGGACCTTGTTGCTGTCCTCGTCCCACTGCATCGCATAATCGCCGTTGAGCACCAGCACATATTTGATGGGCGTATCGATGCGCCACGCGAGACGATCGGGATTTTCAAGCACGACCCGCCCCTTCATCACGATGGTGCGGCTGAAAATCTTCAGCTTCTTTTCCTGCTTAAACCGGGTCTGGACGGTTTTAATAGACGAAAAACTTTTTTCCAAATTTTGGAGCAAGGCCGCAGCGTCCTCGTCCGCAAAACCCTGACCGGGACCCAGCAAGGCGCAAGATGCCAACATTAAGAACCAACACTTTTTCATGCGCCCTCCTCCTGGTGGTAAATCTTGATCTGTCCTTCGGCTACGCAGATTCCGTTGCGTGTTATGATGCCATTCACAATGGAAAACGCACCAAACCCCGTATCCTTGGTTGCCCGCGTTACCAGGCGATCGCCCGAACGCACCGCCTCGTGGATCTTGAATTTTTTTGCGCCAAGCAAAAACCCGGCGGGGTCCGATTCGAGGTGGCGCGTTCGAAAGCCATTAAAGATGGCGGCGGATTGAGCCAGAATCTCCACAAAAGCTTCCGGTTCAAGACAGCCCTCTTCATCGAGAAAAATGCACGACTCGGCAATAACGGTTTCCACCTCGGCCTGCTGCTCGCCGACCGACAGGAGCGTATCGACCATCTGCATGGGCGGTTGCTGCGGAATCAACCCGGAAGCGGCCATGGGCAAATGGTCGATCTGCGCGGCCTTGCCTTCGTTCTTCCAGCAAAGCGGATCGGAGGCGAGATAGTCGCCGGTGAGCTGGTAGGCCGCGCCGCGGCATCCGTAGCATCCCTCGCGATCGTCGCAGTCGGCACAGGGTCCCTTGATGCTTTCGAGGTGGTTGCGAAGATCCTCCATCACTTCACTGTCATGCAGGATCCGCTTGAGTGGTCGGTTGCGGATGTTGCCGATGGGCAGGTTGACGCCCACGCAGGGCATCACATCGCCAAGTGCATCGACATAGCAAGAAAACTGGTGGCGCATGCAGCGTTCGCCCGCCAGCGGCGGTTGCGGTTTCCATCCATCTCCAAAGCGCTTTTCGTCGAGCGCCGAAAGTCGGGTGAATAGTTCTTCGATCTGCCGAGGCTCCACATGGAGCCAATCGTTTTCAGTGGCTGTCCCCTGGGGGGTAATCATTTCAAAATAAGGGTCGATCTGCTGGTCGCGCAACCATTCCCACATGGATTCCAGCTCATCGATATTCACGGTGCTCACCACGGAACTGACGGCCATGGATTTACCGCCGTTGCCATAGCCCGCTTGCTTCAGGCCTTCAAAGGCCTTCTGTATTACATCATGCGCGTTGGGAATTCCGCAAAGGAGATTTTGGCGGTCGGCATCCATCGAGTTCATCTTGAGCACCACTTTCACATCCAGCTCCAACAGCCGCCGTGCATTTTCGGCCGTGATGTTCGAACCGTTGGTGAAGAGTTCAACCCCCATCCTCTGCTCGCGGATAAAGCCGATGATCTCGAAGATGTGCGAATAGATCATCGGTTCGCCGCCAAGAATGATAATGCCCTTGGCCCCAAGGTCACGCGCCTGCAGGATCAGCTGGCAAAGTTCGTCGAGCGTCAACTCGTTTTCCGTCTCCGCATCCTGATAGCAATATGGACACTGGAAATTGCAAACCCGGCTGCACTCGATCTCCATCGTCAGCAGCTGCCCCGCCTCGGCGGCAGCCCTTATTTCCTCGAGCGTGAATCCGGCTTCGTCGCAAAATGCATGGCAAGACATGGCTTAGCTCCTTAAATCAATAAAACGGACCGGCTTCCGCGACTCCGGCGTAAAGACCACTCGGCGGATATCCGCCTCGGGTTCGACAATTACTTCGGGTTTCACCCGCAGGCGCGCCTGCAGCCGGCGCAGCAGCTCATCCACCTCCACCGGGCGGCTGGAAAAAGACAGATGCACAACCATCCGGTCGGAGAGGTCGCCATCGGAATGGACTTCCAAATAGTATTCGCTCACCTCGGGCATTTCGTCGAGCGCGGAAAAGACCGCTTGCGGATAGAGGCTCGTGCCGCGTACCTTCAGCAGTTGCTGCTTCCGCCCGATGATCGGCCCCAGCCTCGGCGAGGTCCGCCCGCAACCGCAAGGCTCGCGGTTCACAAAACTAATATCGCCGGTTCGGTAGCGCAGCAGAGGCATACCTTCGGTACCGAACGGGGTGACGACCACTTCGCCGGATTCCCCGTCGGGAATGGGCTGGCCATCTTCATCTATGATTTCCACCAGTCCGAGTGCCGGATGCAGGTGTCCCCCGGCCTGTTCGGTGCATTCGCAAAAGGTGGTGACCGTTTCCGACGAAGCATAGGTTGAATAGGCTTTCGCACCCCAGACCTCCTCCAGTTCGACAGCGATCGGAAACGACTGCATCGAGGCATTGCGCAGCGGCTCGCCGATGCAGACCAGCTTGTCGATCGACGCCGTAGACAGATCCATGCCCTGCGCACAAAGATGGTTTCCCAGCTTCCGAAGGAAAGAAGGCACGCCGACCACCGTGGTCGGGTTGGCATGCTTAATAACCTCGCCATGCCCTTCCAACGTACCGTGCCCGTTGCGGATGGCGGCCGCCCCCACGGCACGCGCCCCAAGAAAATAGGCCAGTCCCGCAATGAAGCAACGATCCATGGTGCAGGTGAGCAGCACAATGTCGGAGGCGGTGATGCCGCACGCATTAAAGGCGCGCTCTTCATTGTAGGCCAGACGCTCCAAATCGCCCTGTGTGTATATGATCTTCGTCGGCCACCCCGTGGTACCGGAAGAAAAAACAATGTCGGCCACCTCAATGGAGTCCACCGCAACAAACTCCGAGTTTCGGATCGAAAGCTCCATTTTGTTGGTCAGCGGCAACGAAGCCAATGTTTGAATGGCTTCCTGATCAACATCCGACAGCCGCTCTCCATAGAAGGGCGAGTGTTCCTTGCAATATCGGATGTGCTGCCGCAACAAACGATTCTGCTCGGCCCGCACCTCGTCCGGGGCGGCAAACTCCATCGCATCGCTCATGGAAAAATCATTCATTCGGAAGGCTCCATTCGCTCAAGCTCTGCGGCAATGCGGTCGCGCACCTGGTTTTTTAATCTAAAGGGCGACATATCCCGATAGGTTTCCACGGTGATCGGAGCCAGCAGGCGCAGGCGAATCAACCCCGGACGCATAACTGCCGACCCTTTTTGAGGTTTGTTTTCGCTGCCGGAAATGCAGATGGGAACGATGGGTGCGCCCGTCTGTAAAGCCAAGCGGAATAGTGCGCTGTGAAACGGACCCATCTTGCGACTCCCCGCCCGGGTGCCCTCTGGAAAGGAAATAATTGAAACGCCCTGCGACAGCAACTCGGAGCTGCGCCGCATAAATTCCTCTATCGGTATTTCACGGATACTCAAATAACCGGCCAATCGCGCAAAAAATCCAAGCACAGGAACCTTGAACGGCCACAGATTTACGACCTGAACCCCCTCGCAGTCCAACATTCCCATTAGAAACCCGTCCGATGTTGCACGATGGTTGCAGACATAAATGCAGGCCTTGGGCGGATTGCCCGCTTCCTTTTCCACCCGCACTCGGATGAATGGCCAACCAAGAAACACCATGGAGCGACCATAAACCCTGATCAGTATTCGCAAGCTCTCCATGTTTTTGCGGTGTGAAAGAAACGGAGCCTTCGCCAACCCAATCAAAGCCAATACGGGAACCAACGCCACGACAACGATGAAAAACAAGGAGTAGAACATCAGGTTCAGCAAGATGGTCTGGAGGCGAAACAGCATTCCGATTCCGCTACTCCGATGCCAGCTCGTTGCCGATGGCTTCGATAAGGCCATAGAGATCGTCCAACGTACGGATATCGCGGATGCGTTCGTCGTCGCGAATGGAAACATCGAACTTTTTCTGGAGCGCAACCACCAAGTCTACCACATCGAGGCTATCGAGCCCGAGCTCCGCGAACAAATGGGCCTCTGGAACCAGTTGCGACGGCTCCATCTCGAAGTCCTCCAGGAACACCTCGTTGACGAGTTCAACTATCTTTTCTCTCTGCATCCGATCTCCTCGCTCCAAACGTTGGGAAAAACCTTCCACTTACCAAGCTAGACCGTACTATAGTGGCTTCATTTATGACAATCGGAAAGGAAGACAACCGCCTGTGAAAAACTTAATCTACATCCTGCTTTTCGCCCTGCTCAGTGCGCCGAACATTTTCGCCGAAGATACTCGCACCCACTACAACCAACTCCTGCTCGGTGGCGGTTCTTCGATCAAGGGCCTTGGGGAGACCGATCAGGAGGTACGAACACTCGATGTGCTGTGGCGGCACGCACGTATTTTCAAGGAGAAGGAAGAGGGCTGGCTACGCGGAAACCATGAGTTTTGGATCGAAGCCCCGGTCTCGATCATCCTGTCCGACAGCGACAACATGGATTCGCACGACTTTGGCATGGTGGGCTTGAATTTTCTCTTTGCGTGGGTCTTCCCCGAAACCCCGGTCGGAAGCCCCTACTTCATGATTGGCGGTGGCCCGCAATATATCCTGGCCGATATCGAAGGGGTCGGCTCCGACCTCTGCGGCAACTACCAGATGGGTTGCGGCCTGCGGTTCAACGTGGCCGACCAACACCCGGTCAACCTAGAGATCCGCTACCACCACATCTCCAATCTTGGGATGGCCGACCCCAACGTTCCGCTCAACTCCGTCAAGGTGTTCATCGGGGCAACGCTCCCTTTTTAACCGAACCCCCGGTTATTTGGCATCCCTGACGAGGGCATCGTGGTATTTGCGGGCATAGCTACGGAGTTTACGCGACTTGGCCTCCCGGCTCACCTCGCGCAAAAGGGGCACATGGCGAATGTCTTTCGAGGTCCACAGCGCCTTGCAGATCCAAGCCATGGCATCCTCTCGCACAGGATCCCTGACGGAGTTGTTGTAACTGATTTTCAGCACCTTGGCGGCCTTATCCATGACGGCCGGATTTTCATACCGTCTGCGGTACAGGCATTTAGCCGCCGTGCGAATACGAAGCGGATCTCCAGAGGCCAAAGCGTCCATCAATCCCTGATCGGCTGCTGAAAGCGGTTCTGGCGTTTCCACTGGAGCCTTTTTCAGCGGAGAAGAGGCTAGCGGTTGCTTTGCCTGAACGGCAATCAGCATCGCCGCAGCGGGGGGCGCTTTCTCGACAGGAGACACCGCAGGTTTCTCCTTTTCCGGCTTGGCCTTCACTGACCCAATCACTGCTTTTTGCCCAAGCTGGGGGGTGCCCGAAACCTCGATTGGCCGGGCAAAGGCGGTATTTTGCTCGGTACGCGTCACGCTCCATGTGCCGACCAAGACCTCCTCCGCCCCGTCGGATGATTCAAAAACCTCAACCACCATGCCCGCAGTCGGCATTTTCCCCGAAGAGATCAAAACCTCAATCTCGGCATCCGACACTCCGAAGACCACGCCGGAAAGCGGCTCGGATGCCACGGTGATACCGGAGAGCAATCCCAGCAGCCCAATCATGTAATAAGTTCTTTTCATCATTTTTATTCCTCTTCAAAAGTAACTTCGATGGGTGCCATCATTTCGGGAATGGGAGCTTGGCCAGGATGGATTTCCAAATGCCAAATACCCTCCTGTTGCGTGAGTGTCCAAGTTCCCGCGCTGCGGGCATTTTCCAGGTGCTGCTTGTTCTTCGTTTGAAACCGTTCAATATTTTCCTGCCATGTATCCCCGTTGGCCACGCAGGTATAGGTGCCGGATATGTTGTGGGGATCCCGCACCGCGACCGGCTCAAAATGGAGCTGCATCGTGACCCACGCATGGCGAAACCACCAATTGGATTTATTCATGCGCTGCGCACGGCGGATCGTATATTTGAAATCCTTGATAACACATCGCCCTTGCTCGTCAAAACTCATGTGGACAAAACTGCGTACTGCAAATGTCGGGCCGCCCCCGATACCCGCCTCGCGCGAGCTTTCCTTCACTTCCTTCTGAACCCAGGCATCCAATCGCACTCCCCCCGCTTCCCCGAGGAAACTCATACCGGCAAACTGCTTGGATGGAATATTGTAATCCAACACCACACCGCCGCCTTCCAGCCCCGTCAATTTTCCAGTGATTGGAACAGCAGCCTTTCCGCGCCCCGGGGCGATGACAAGAGGATATTCCGCTAGCTTTCCCCCATCCTTCCCTTGCGTGATGACCAGCCGGTAGCGGGTTTGCAAACGGTTGGCTAGCTCCATGGCCAGCGACGCAACCGCTTGGCGGCGATGGTCGCTCGGGCCAAAATATCGATAGGTAGCAGGGTGCATCTTACCCGCACCAATTTTTCGTTTATGGGTAGCGCTTCTGTGTTTCCCATCGGCGGAGATGAAGGTACTTTTCCCCTCCGGCGAATGTGTGTTGTAGACGACCAAGCGCAAAGATGGATCGTGGATGCGTTCGTTGAGAATCAATCGATTTTTTTCATCCGCACTCCTCTGCCACAACTGCACATGCAAAAGCTTTCCTTTGGGGAGGGTCTGGATCCATTGCCCAAACTCCTTCTTGGGCAGGTCAATGCGAAAAACCTGATAGGCGGGGGAAAAATCATTAACGTGGCTAGCTGATTGACTCAAGTGCCCCTGTATATAGTATGACCGACA
>CBDVCB010000090.1:0-10071 GCA_965372395.1 uncultured bacterium | reverse complement strand
AGGACAGCGCGGATAGCAATATGGTTTATATTTCCGGAACCGGTTCGGTTTGGACGAATAGCGGCATGGTCCTCGGAACGACCAACAACTCCGGCAATCTGGTTGTTGTTTCCGACCATGCCGAGATCGTGGCATATAATGGACTCACCATTAACGGATCGGGCAACAGCTTCAACATCAACACCAACGGGCGGCTAACCGTCTACTCCGATCTCGACGCATCCATGAGCGGATTCAACCTCAACAAAGGCGGACAACTCTACGTAGGTGGAACCCTGGCAGGAATGTCGGGAGGAATCGAGGACGGGCGCACTCTTGGAATCTTTGGAACGAATGGACACTGGATCCCGACGGGTACTATCGAAGTGGGCGGAACGTCGCGAGACAACGCATTGCATATCGAAGAAGGAGGGCAAGTGGCGGCGACAAATCTCTTCGTGGGTTCCGGCGGCACTTCCTCCAACAACACGGTTTGGGTCACCGGGGCAGGATCGCTTTTATCCATCGCGGACGCATTAAAAATCGGTGCGACGAGCAACGCCAACAACTCGGTGTCGGTTTCGAAAGGCGGCAAAATTACGGTTGGAGGTGGATTTGCGATCGAAGGAAGCAACAATGTCTTTAATTTAAGCAATGGTGGATGGTTGGTCGCCAGCAACGATTTCGATGCCTCCCTCGCTGGCTTCAACTTCGAGGGCGGAACCTTGGAAACTGCGGGAACCCTGACCGGAATGGATCACTCGATCGAAGGCGGACGTTCCCTTCTGCTAACCGGATCAAATGCGGCGTGGAACCTTGGCACAAACACCTTGCAGCTGGGTGGCAATACCTCATCCAACAACACCCTCTTTCTTTCCGGCGGGGCGCAACTCGCCAGCACCAACGCAGTAGTCGGCGGAACGTCAGGTGCCGACCACAACCAAATATCCATCAAGGATTCCGGCTCCGCCTGGGTCAACTCCGGATCATTGCTGGTGGGCCATGGCGGCAACAGCAATACCCTGTCGATCATCGATGGCGGTCGCGTGGACAGCCTGTCCGCCATGATCGGCTCCGGGGCGGGAGGCACCGGAAACTGGGTTCGGGTATCGGGAACAAACTCACTCTGGAAAAATGGCGCCAACCTGACACTGGGCGATTCCGGATGGGGAAACCGATTGGTGGTTTCGGATGGAGGGACGGTCGATGTTGGACAAACCCTGTCCATGAAAAACCAATCCCTCCTGGCCTTCTCTTCCGGCGGCCATGTTTCCGCCTCCAACTACTACCAAGATGCCACCTCGACCATCTCCTTCAACAGCATGACCAACCTTGCCGTCGATCCCGTGAAAGAGCTGCTAGCCGTCAGCGATACTGCAGAATTTGAATCGGGAGCCTCGCTCGAATATACTGGAACAATTAACGAGCTCGCCGTGAGGACGGTCTATACCAACCTTCTGGTCTCCTCGGATACGTTGATCGTGGGCGGTGTCACCAATGCCGCCGGGGCGGATCTCCACGAATTAAGCAGCAAGGGACATGGGTCGCTATTGGCGATAGAATTCTTTGCCCTGAACAACAACCTTTATATCGAGATCATGCGCGCGCGCCTAGCCGATATCGCTGGATTCGAAGAAGAAACCGACATGGCTGCGGTCTGCGATGAAATCGACCAACTGGCCTACGACGGCAACTCGGCAGCCATCAACCAACTTGGTATTCTCACTAAACTCGACGGCTCGACCCAAAACTCGCAACTGGCTCAACTCTACGATCGCAGCGCACCTACCTATGCCCATATGGGCGGCATGCTCGAGGGCTTCAGACTCACCCGCCAGCGCGGGGTGATGCCGGATGCCATGTGGCCCATAGAGTCTGTCGGACCGGTCGGAGCACACGGCCCGCATTTCCATGGAGACCAGATCCAAGGCTGGATCGAGGGACATGGAAGCTGGGGCGACCGCGATGGATCTAGCGGCTTTTCCTCCTACGACCACTCGATTTACGGCATGGTTGCAGGCATCGACAAATCGTTCGGCAACCTTCTTGCCGGATTGGCCGGGGGCTATGCGACATCCGAGATTAGCCAAGAAGATGGCGACAACAGCAAGGCCGGAACCGGCTATGGACTTCTCTATGCGTCTTGGGGCACCACCGCCTGGTTCGGTGACTTGAACCTAGGCTACGGGCACAGCTCGATCGAAGAAAACTCAGGAACCCTCTTCGATACGACTGCGACATTCGATGCCAATCAACTGGCCTTCTACACAGGAGGCGGTAAGGAATTTATCTTCAGAAACGATCAACTATTCCTCACCCCGAGCGTTGGCCTGCGCGGATCATACTACTCGCAGGAGAACTACACCGAACACGCCTCGACGGCGGCAGCACGCAAGGTGGATGCCTACGAGCGCTGGAGCATGCAATCGGAGCTAGGACTCACGGCCAGCTTCCAGCGCAAATACAACCGCATTGTCCTGATGCCGGAAACCCACGCGAGCTGGCTGCATGAATTCAACAGCGACGAGGAACGCGTGGGCTATTCCCTAGTCAATGGGTCAGGACACTACACATTCGGAATGCAATCTCCCGTTGAAGACCTATTCGAAGCAGGGATTGGACTTTCGCTATGGAACAAAACCAAATCGGGAATCGTGCACGAATGGTCGACGGGGTTCGATGCCCGCTTTGGCGATGGATATTTCGCCAGTGCGCTCAACGCACGTTTTCTCTTCAAATTCTAGTCTGTTTCAACTTGCGGAGCATGAATGATCTATCGACGGAAAGACGGGGAAACGGTGTACGAAACGGACGGCTGCCGGGGCGTGAAGCTTTACGAAGCGGCCGGGAACGAATATGTGCATCTGCGATTCGAACCCGGTGCGGAAATCCCCGCGCATAGCCTGCCGCTAGCGGTGTCGTTCTATGTGCTGAAAGGAACTGGCACCTGCCAGGTTTCCGGCACCGACATCCCCGCAGTGGCCGGCGACATGCTCGAAAGCCCGCCCAACGCGCCCCGAGGCTGGAAAAACAATTCCGACGCTCCCCTCGAAATCCTAGTGATCAAGCGCACTCAACCAAAAACCAGCACATAACCGGTTCCGAAGACAGCAATGTCGACAAGCGCGTGCGAGAGCCAGCCCGGCCAAATGGTGTTGTAGCGCATGAACATCCACGACCACAGCAAGCCGCCAATAAAGATAAAAAACGAGCAGAGCATGGCGACCGGCCAACTGAAATAGAGCTGCATCGCCAACAGGTGGTGGAGGGTAAAGCCCAGCGCGGAGGCCGCGATTGCACCCCCCGGCTTGAACAGCGTCGCAAACTGCCGCACGGTGAACCAGCGCCAGACATATTCTTCGAGGATGGAGTTTATGCAAACCCAATAAACCGCCGCGCCGATATACACCCCCCGGCGATCCAGCCCGACATTCGCCATCATTTCCTTGAAGAAATCGCCGTCGATCAAGGTGCGGCTCAAAAGCAGGGCCGCCGCGACCACAAAGGCGCCGACCACCATGCCGGTCAGCAATCCCATGCGGAATCCGCCGGCCCGCGTCGTGCCGCGCGGGAATGTTCCGCCCTCGGCAAAAAAGAACCAAAACGCCGGAAGCAACAGCATCCAAATCTTGGAAAAAACAAACACCCCTTTCCCAATCGAGGTATCAGGCAAAAGCATCATGCCGAAAAGCACCCCGACCGACGGCGCGGGAATCAGCAACATCAACGAGATCCATGCCTTGCGCTTTGTCATGTTTTCCATCCCGTCACTCTCCACTTCGTCATGAGTGAACTACATAGGGAGGATCACCTCCGATGGAAACACCGTTGGCATCATGAGAAATCTCAATATGTCCTTTTACATCTGGATACGTGTATTCCATGTAAATTTCCTTTTAGAGACGGGGTCGGAACGCTTTTTTCATCATTTCTATGATCGCCCCGGCTCACCACACAATCGCACCTGCATATTCAATCCGTGGGTTTCGTGCCATGCAAACAACCTACCCCAATCGATTCCTCGTTCCATACACGTTTTTTGCATTAGCCATTCCGCGGCCTAAAGCCCGCTGCCAAGCCGGGCTTCGGGGAAGGCGGAGAGGCCGATGGAGAACATGACGCGCTGCTCGCCGTCGTCGTAGTAGTGGTAGCCGAGGCCATAGCGCATGCAGCACCGGTTCATGTATCCAATGACAGCGGTTTCCTGAAGGTCGTTGCTGTTGTCGTCGTAGCGGGCGTAGGCCTCGAAGGATACATTGCTCTCTGGAAACAGATCGATGCGCGGGGTCCAGAGCGAGCGTTCGCTGTCTTCATACAAGTATTCAAGCGAGAAGACAATATCGTCGCGATCATGCGAAATGCGCGTGTTGAAGTAGGGAAGCTTTCCGGCATACCAATCGTATCTCCCTTCCACGTCGACCATTGTTCGTTTCGCGAGCGGCATGCGGGCATCGACATAAAGAAAATCGAAGTCGTTTTCGGTTCCGTTCGTTTCGACGAGGTAGTAGGTGTAGAGGTCGAGGTCGACGAAGCGGGCAAGCCGCCCGTCGCGTTTGGTCTGCAGTACGTTCCGCAAACCGATTTGCACCTTGTTTTCATCGGTCAGTTCGTCAACCCCATCGAATCGATGCAGACGGTTTGTCGCGATCGAGGTGTTTTCGTAGATGTAGTCGGCATAGGGTTCAATCTTGTGGCGCAGCCCTTTTCCATACCACCGTTCCCGTTCGGAAAGGATTTTTGTTGCTTGGAGCGACGCTTCGATCCCCGCGCCGGGAATGTGGCGTAGTTCGTCGTTTCCGGCATCGGTTTTCGAGTAGTAGGTTGCTCGGTAGCTGGCGCGTGGAACGAGGTTCAGAAAGCCGTAGCGTTGCGGCAGGTAGAGTGTGTTGGCGCTGTCGAGGCGGACGGAGTCGTACGCGCTGGCCGCGATGTTGGTTGAGGCATAGACCCGCTCGATATGGGCAATGGAGTTTTCACTGGCTAGATAGAACGGGGTATTGCCGAGTCGGGTGCGGTAGAGGTCGGCCGAATATTCGATGCGGTCGGTGTTGTCGTAGAAGTCGTTCAGACGCTTGGAAACAAAAGTCTCGGAACCTACATGGCCGTTTCCATAAACCCACGACAGATAGTTTTCAGGTTGCGCGTTGTTGCGGTATTCGGACCTGAAAAACTCCTCGAGGATGGCTGGGTCGCTCAGGTAGTTCCACTTGGTGTTGAGATAGTGGGTATCGGTAAAGTTTTGTAGATGCTCCAGCTTGAAACGGTAGCGGTCGTCGCCGATCAGCGGCGAATCGAAGCGGGCATGGGGATCCTGGTCCTTCAGGTAGAAGGCGGCAAACTCGCCGACCGCCTGGGGATATTCCCAGGCAAAGCCCTGCCCGATACCCACGCCCCGCTCGCTGTAGAGGTTGATGTCGGTGATGTGGTCCACGTTTTCCGTAATGGGCAACGTGGTCTTGGTCAGTGCGTAGGCGCCCCATTCGCTACCGTAGCCGAGCTTGAAGGAGAAGATGCCTGCGTTTAGCTTGTGGCGCCAGTATGGCATATACAGCACCGGCACCTTGCCGACGTAGAACGTGACGCCCTTGGCCTTGATGTACTTTTCGTCCACCAACCGCGCCTCTTTCGCGTAGACCCGGATGTGCGGCGAGCCCTTCGGGCAGGTGGTGAAGGTGGCGCCGCGCAGCAAATATTCGTTCGTGGAAACGCGTTCGACATGGTCGACGCTCATGAACGCCGGCTCGAAATAGAGCGAGGATGGGCCAAACAGCCCTTCCTGCTTGATGAAGTTGTAGTCCAGATCGCTGCCTCGCCATTCCACGTTGCCGCGCTCGAACAGGATGTTGCCTTCGACATGCAGATCGCCGCTTTCAGGATTGGCGACAATCCGGTCGGCACGGATCATCACATTCTCAAAACGACCCGTCACACTACCGCTCGCAACCAGGGTTTCATTGGTATACTCCAGCCGCGCGGCCTGGATATCGAATGGTTCGTCTGGAATTTCCTTCGGCAGATCGACTTCAACGGCTGAGGCCGTTGAGAGCAATCCGGCAAACAGCAACAAACCCCAAACAAACCTAACTGTCGACATGCGGGGTTTCCTCTTCAACGGCGGTTGTCCGGGGTGCGGCTTCGGCGAATGCCCTATCGGGAACCGCCATCAGGGACTCTAGATCGGCAATGCGTTTTTTGGCCTCGGGAACCAATTTGCTTTTGGGATATTCCTCGATCATTTTCCGATAGTAGAGAATGGCGGCTTCGGGCTTTTTCGGCACTTTGGCGTAGAAGGCCGCTTCATCGAAGACCTTCCGGGCCTTCACCTCGTAAAGCCGATTGCGCAACTGAATGATTTCGCCCTTGCGCTTCGACGCCGGGTACGTGGTCAGGAACACGGTGGTTGAAGTCAGCGTACGATCCAGAATATCGCGACTGTTCGGGTATTCCTTGCGCAACAGGTCTAGGCAACTGATCTGCTGCCAAGCGGCGTCCTCGGCAAACGAACTATCGGGGTAGCGGTAGCCCAGAACGGCATAGGCAGCGATGGACAGTTCAAGTTCGTTCGACTCCTGATAGGCTTTCCCAATCAAAAACTGCGCCTCGGGTGCCCGCGCACCCTGCGGCCCGTTGCGAATCACATCCTCGAAATAGTCCACGGCATATTCCGGCGCACGGTAGCCGCCGAACAACCAGCGCATGCGGCGGCGGTTCATGGTGTCGACCGCAATGTTGAACTGGCTCTCAAGAACCGAGTCATAGTCGCGCATGCGGCTGGAATAGTTGTCGATCAGGTACTGGTATTCCTTGAAAGCGTCCTTTAGCTTGCCGCGCGCATAGAGCATATCCGCCCGGGCGCGCTGCGCCCAAGGGGCCTCTTTGCTGTTTGGCCAGCGTCGCACGAGATAGAGCATCCGGCGATCTGCCTTCTTCAAAAAACCCTTGTTCCGGGTATCGAGGGCATATTCCCATTGCTTCGCCGAAGCGGGATTCTTGGTGTCGAACATTCCGCGCCAGGTGCTGCGCCCCCGCTCTTCAACCACATAGGCTTTTTCGTCATCGGCACCATGGACCGCTCCGCCAAAGCAAAGGCCAACCGTCAAAAACAATAGGAAATAGTTAGTAATTCGCATAATCGGCAACCTAGCCTACCGGCACACAATTGGCAATTCCAAACACATGATACGTGAAACGTGAGGCGTGATTATCCGGTCACGTCTCGCGCATCACTCGTCGCTTTAATAACTCTTCGCAAATACCACGCGTCCCGGACTGGGCTTTCCGCAGCAGATGCATTTCCCTGCCCCGCTCTCAGCCCGGTCGAACGGAACAGTGCGGATAGTGACCGACAGATCATCATTGATCTTTGTTTCGCATTCTTCGCCGTCGCACCAGTGGCTCATCGCAAACCCACCGTGGGCCTCCGGGCGCTCCTTGTTTACCGGCGTGAAAAACTCCACAAACTCATCGTTGGAATCGATTTCCTTCGTATTTTCGGCACGGAAGTCGAGCGCGTGTTGCAAAAGGTTCTGCTGGATATCGTCCAAGGTCTGGACAATGTTCGCCACAAATTCGTCCTTATCGATGCCCTGCTTTTCACCGGTGTCGCGCCGCGCCATGAAGACCGCATTGTTCGCCATGTCGCGCGGACCCACCTCGGCGCGGATCGGAATCCCCTTCTTCACCCAACCCCATCCTTTTTCGCCGGCATTGATGTCGCGAGCATCCACCACTACCTCCACATCGCGTTCGTGGAAGCGTTGAACCCGCAGTTTGGCGGCGAGTTCATTGCAGTATTCCATGATCGCATCCCGATCCTCCTCCTTGCGGATGATCGGCAGGATCACGACATGCGACGGTGCTAGACGCGGCGGCATAACCATTCCGTCGTCATCGCCGTGCGTCATGATCATCCCGCCGATCAACCGGGTCGAAACGCCCCACGAGGTCGTCCACGCAAACTCTTTTCCACCCTCGCGACCGCTGTATTGAATATTGGAGGCCTTGGCAAAATTCTGCCCGAGGAAGTGGCTCGTACCCGCCTGCAGGGCCTTGCGATCCTGCATCATCGCCTCGATGCACAACGTACTAACCGCGCCGGGGAAACGCTCGCCCGCCGTCTTTTCGCCAATCAGCACCGGCATCGCCATGTACTCCTCGGCAAACTTCTTATAGAGATCCAGAATCAGGCGCGTCTCCTCCAGCGCCTCCTTCTCGGTCTCGTGAGCCGTATGCCCCTCCTGCCACAAAAACTCCGTCGTGCGCAAAAACAGGCGTGTGCGCATCTCCCACCGCACCACATTCGCCCACTGGTTGATCAGCAGCGGCAGATCACGATAGCTTTGGACCCACTTGGCAAAGGTCGATCCAATAATGGTCTCCGAAGTCGGCCGAACCACCAGCGGCTCCTCCAGTTCGCCCGCCGGAACCAGCTTGCCATCCGGCCCCTGCTCCAGCCGGTGATGCGTCACCACCGCGCATTCCTTGGCGAATCCATCCACATGCTCCGCCTCCTTTTCAAGATGGCTGAGCGGAATAAACAGCGGGAAATAGGCATTCTCGTGGCCCGTCGCCTTGAACATCCTGTCGAGGCCGCGCTGGATATTTTCCCACAGCGCGTAGCCCCAAGGCTTGATCACCATGCAGCCGCGCACATCGCTGTTTTCCGCTAGTTCCGCCGCGCGCACCACCTGCTGGTACCACTCCGGGTAGTTTTCCTCGCGCGTCGGGGTAATCGCCGTCTTCTTCTGCTTGGCCATAAAACAATCTCCTGAAAAAATGAAGCACGGAATCTACAGCCCGCACCTCCCGAATACACGCAAAAAAGCCGAACGATGCGCCCCAGCCTGAATCATTAGCGACTTTTCTCGCGAAGGTGTGTAGTGCGGGCCTCTCTGCTTGCAGAGGGCGCGCCCCCTTCGGGAGGCACGCGCTCCCACAAGGTGAAGAAAACACAGGGTCGCCAACCCTACTTGATCAGCGATTCAAAATAGGCGGGCATCTTGGCCTCGAAGGTCATGGTTTTCTTCGAGAATGGATGGACGAGGGTGAGCGAGGCGGAGTGCAGGCAGAGGCGCTTGATGCCCGGCTGCTTTTCCCCGTATTTTTTATCGCCCGCCACCGGACAGCCCTGATCGGCCATATGAACCCGGATTTGGTTTTTCCGGCCCGTCAGCAGATCAATCTCCAGCAGGCTGTACGCTTCCGATTCCTTCAGTACGCGAAAGACCGTCTTGGCTCGCTTTCCTTTTCGGGGATCGGAAACGGAATACATCTTGTGCGCGCGGTTTTCGGCGAGATAGGAGGTGATGGCCCCCTCCTTTTCCGGCAGCGTTCCGCAGACGACCGCATAGTATTTCTTTTGGAACCCCGACCATTCCGCCTGAAGGAATTCCTTAGACTCCGCACTCTTGGCAAAAACGAGGATGCCAGAGGTGGCGCGATCCAGCCGATGGACAATGTGAACCCGGTTTCGGGATTTCGAGTTTCCCTTGCGCACATAGTCGGTCAGAAGATAGTAGGCCGTCTGCTCCCGGGTCCGATCGGTGCTCACCGTCAGGAGCCCGGCCACCTTGTCGACCACGATGATATCGTGGTCTTCATAAACAATCGAAAGCCCACGTGGCTGGAATTTTTTAGGGGGCTGCTTAAACTTCTTCAATAGACCCGCCCCCGCCAAGCGTCTTCAATTCAAGAGGGTTCCCCGGCTGGGGCTTTTTGGTCCGAACGCCCGGTTTGGCGAGAATCTCGATGTAGAACGACTGCAACCCACGCGCTTCGGCATCGGAGATGTACTTATCGATCTCCGAGAGGTGGACGGTTTTGGCCTCCGCCTCAATGTCGCCAAACTTGCAATCGAAATCCCAGAAGTCGACGCCTTCCGGAAGGTCCTTGCGGCGCTCGCGCTTAATGTATTTCCGCACGTCGTTTTTTACCCCTTCGATCAGGCGGGGATATTTGATTTTCGGATGAGTCAATTCAAAGGTCTTTTTCATGAGGTTCCCCAAAACAGGTTGGCCCAATGCAGCAAGCATCAGGCGATTCGGACACGTTCTAACCGGACTCGCAGAATATAGCGAATCTCTTCCGAACTTA
>CBDVCB010000089.1:0-10163 GCA_965372395.1 uncultured bacterium | reverse complement strand
CGATAGATGCGTAGCCGGGGTCCGTCCGGAATGGCACTATTGCTCCGGCAGTTAAATATTGAGGCTCACAGGAATGGTTGATGGCCGCAAAAGAGCGCAAAAAAAACCAACGCCAGAACAGGTAATCTCTCTGCGCTCTTTTGCGGCAAAATTCTCAATATTTATCCACCGGATCTATAATGCTTCTGCCTGCCTTCTTCCCAGCGGCAATCCGGCCTATTCAGTAAACCTCGCCGTGCGACCCGATCTCCACGGGTATGATAGCCTTGTCGGTGATCAAAAAGATTATCGTGATCTTGTAGCTCATATTGATGGATACAGAATGCAGGTCGCTCAATTTGCCCTTCAGCGGGTGCGTTCTTAGCGAGGGATGATGCGGATTGAGCTCAAGCAGGGACAAGGTCTTTTCGTATTGCTTCAACACATCGGGATGTTTTTTCAGAAATTTCCGGACCCGTTTGTTATACCCCTCGGTATAGATGATTCTATACTTCATCTGTGATTCGCCGAATGTGATCCACTACGCTTTCGAAAACATATTGTCCTTCAGCCAGATCCCGTTTTGTTTCGAGAAGGGCCGCTTCCAGTTCGCACTCCCGGAAATGATTATAGGAGTCCATATTCAGAACCACATACCGGTTTTTACCCCGTACGGTAATTACAACCTCCGCCTCATCCTTTAAAATAGGATCGAGAAGCGAAACACCCTTCTTTTTTAAATCATTTGCAGTGATTGCAGTCATTATAAAGAACCTCCTTTTGAATGCCGTCTAGAGTACTCTACATCGTATTCATGTAAATACTAAAAAATGTGCTCTTTAATCTGGCGGATAAGGCTTAGGGGAGCGGAAATACTTGAAATACCAATGCCCGCACCCAAAACATGCCCCCTTCCAACGTGAGTCGCGTTCCGCGTCAACGTGACCCCGCGACGGGAGGCACATCCATCCTTTCTTCACCATCAACGTCGGTCTCTCTGTCCCACACGTTGTAGGACGCGGTTCTTTTTGAAAAAAGGCCGCGTTATTTCGCGGTATATTGGCTGTTTCCGTCCCCCTTAGGTCAGCTTTTCCAGACCGCCCATATAGGGCCAGAGGATTTCGGGCAGATCGATCGAGCCGTCGGCATTCTGGTTGTTTTCCATGATGGCGATCACGAGGCGCGGCAGGGCTACGCCGGAGCCGTTGATGGTATGGACGAAGGTGGCCTTGCCGTCCTCGTTGCGGTAGCGGATGTTGGCGCGGCGAGCCTGATAGTCGTGGAAGTTGGAGCACGAGGAAACCTCCAGCCACTTGTCCTGCGCGGGCGTCCACAGTTCGATGTCGTAGCACTTGGCGGCGCTGAAGCCGAGGTCGCCCGTGCATAGCTCGATCACGCGGTAGTGCAGCCCCAGTTTTTGAAGCACCCGCTCGGCATCGAGCGTCAGTTTTTCGTGTTCCTCGGCGGAGGTTTCAGGCGTGGCGAACTTGACCATCTCGACTTTGTCGAACTGGTGGACGCGCTGCAGTCCGCGGGTGTCTTTACCGGCGGAACCGGCCTCGCGACGGAAACAGGGCGTGTAGGCCGTGTGCAGGATCGGAAGCTCTTGATCGAGAATCTCGTTGCCATACATGTTGGTTATGGGCACCTCGGCGGTCGGGATCGGATAGAGGCCGTCGAGCGGAACGGAATACATGTCCTCCGCAAACTTGGGCAGTTGGCCGGTGCCGGTCATGGCGGTCTCGTTGCACATGAAGGGCGTGGCCAGTTCCGTGTAGCCGTGCTCTTCGGTATGCAAGTCGAGCATGAACTGGATCAGCGCGCGTTCGAGCCTAGCGCCCTTTCCGGTGAACAGCGGAAAGCCGGAACCGGCGATTTTTGCGCCACGTTCCAGATCAAACAGATTGAGCGCTTCGCCCAGGTCCCAATGCGGCTTGGGTTCAAAATCCAACTCAACCTTTTCCCCCCAAGAGCGGACGACCGGATTGTCGGTTTCATCTTGGCCGACCGGCGTGGTTTCGGCGGGTAGGTTGGGAATATAAAGCAAGGCTTCGCGCAGCTTGGCATCGACCTCGCGGAGTTCTTCGTCCATCGCCGCGATCTTTTCGCCCATCTCGCGCACCTGCGCCTTGATCGCTTCGGGGTCCTTCCCTTCTTTGATCATCAGGCCAATACTCTTGGAAATGGTGTTGCGTTCCGCCTTCAGCTCGTCCACGTCGGAGATGGTGGCGCGGCGGCGGCGGTCGAACGCCAACACAGCGTCAATATCCACCTCGGCATTGCGGTTGACCATTGCGGCCTTCACCGCATCGGCATTTTCACGAACAAATCGAATATCCAGCATAGTCCAAACCTCATTTGGTTATAAAAAAAGAGTCGCTATTATTCCCCCAATCCGAAAAATTTCACGAGTTCAAAATGGATCGTAATTCGTGATGCGCAATGCGTAACCTCCGTAAAACTACGCATTACTCGTTACATATTACCCAACCCACGGGAAACAAATATGAATTCAAGACAATGGTTCGAGCGGGCGCAGAAAGTGATTCCCGGCGGCGTGAATAGCCCGGTACGCGCATTCAACGGCGTGGGCGGAACGCCGGTCTATTTCAAGTCCGGCAAGGGGGCAACCGTGCAGACCGAGGACGGCACCGAGCTCGTCGACTTCTGCGGCTCGTGGGGTCCGCTCATTCTTGGCCACGCCCGCGAGGAAGTTGTAGAGGCGGTCGCCAAGGCCGCGGCCGACGGGCTAAGCTTTGGCGCCAACACCGCAATAGAGGCTGAATTTGCCGAACTCGTCTGCTCAATGGTGCCCGACATCGAAATGGTTCGCCTCGTCAGCTCCGGCACCGAGGCCGTCATGACCGCCATCCGCCTGGCGCGCGGATATACTGGCCGCCGCAAGATTCTTAAATTCGACGGCTGCTACCACGGCCACACCGACTACATGCTCGTCGCCTCCGGTAGCGGCCTGCTCACCGGCGGCATCTCCTCCTCCGCCGGCGTATCGCCCAGCGCCACCGCGGAAGTATTCGTTGCGCCGTACAACGACCTCGCCGCCGTACAGGAAATCCTAAAGGCCAACGGCGACGAAATCGCCGCCGTCATCGTCGAACCCATTGCTGGCAACATGGGGCTCGTCGAACCCGCCGAAAGCTTCCTCGAAGGCCTCCGCGCCGCCACCGCCGACTGCGGAACCCTGCTCATATTCGACGAAGTCATCAACGGTTTCCGCCTCGGCCCAACCACCTACGGAAATCTCTGCGACATCACCCCCGACATCACCACCCTCGGAAAAATCATAGGCGGCGGCATGCCCATCGGAGCGATTGGAGGGAGCACGGAAATCATGTCCACGCTCGCGCCGCTTGGCCCCGTCTACCAAGCCGGCACGCTCAGCGGCAACCCCGTTGCCGTCGCCGCCGGAATGAAGACCCTCGAACTGCTGCGCGACGAAAACCCCTATCCAAAAATGGAAGAACTCGGGAAACGCCTGGCCGACGGCGTCAACCGCATCGCCACCGAAAAGGGACTCGACCTGCACTGCGCCCAGCGTGGCGGCATGTTCACCCCCTTCTTCCGCAGAGCGCCCGTCCGCAACCTCGACGACTCCAAAGCCTGCGACCAGCAAGCGCATGCGCGCTACTTCCACCACATGCTCGACGCCGGATTCTACACCCCGCCCAGCGGCTTCGAAGTCGCCTTCGTCTCCGCCGCCCACACCAAAGCCGATATCGATGCGTTTCTCCAAGCATTGGAAAACTGGAACCGCGAGTGAACACCAACTAGACGCGAATACCGTTGGTTGAAGTTTGTGATGGCTTGCACCACCAAATACCGCCTGCCCGCCGAAGCAAAGCGCAGATAATTGCCAAAGGCAATAGGGCGAAGCACAAGCTCGCCTCAGGCGTGTAGCAAGACCTTGTCGACGCGGGCGATCTCGAAGACGCGGCGCGGCTTGGGCGAAAGGTTGGCGATGGACATGGAAACGCCTTCGTCCTGCGTTGTCTTCTTGAGGGAAATGAGGAACCCGAGGCCGGAGCTGTCGATAAAGTCGAGCTGCGCGGCATTGACCGAGAGCGTTTTTAGGATGCCCTGTTCCTTCAACTCGTGATGGATGAACTCGGCCTGCTGCTCGAAGGATGGCAGCGTTGCGGCGGTTAGCTCCATGGGCAACTCCAGCGTTAGCAAACCTTCTTCATAGACGGTCCCGCCATCGCGGTGTTCGCCTAGGTTATGGAGAATGGCGGTCAACTCATCCATCCGGGAGGCGGTGTCGAAATAATCGATGAGTCGGCAGGTTTCGAGCAAGCGACGGACTTTGGGGCGCGGGGCATAGAGGATCAAACGCTTGCCGTTGGCGCGGCACAGCTTGTTCAGCTCCAGCAACGCACCCAGCTCCAAGCTGTCGAACCAGGGGATCGGATGGATATCGAGAACGATGTTTTGCGCAGCTGCGGCACCCAGATCGATCACGAATTGCCGCGCGGCATCCTCGGAATCCACGGGCTGGAACCGCTCCACCACGGCACCGAGCGATTCAAGTTCCGCAACATCGTCTTTTTCCAAGGACTGGAAAGCCACGGGCTTGTCGGGCATGCGATGGATCCGCCACATTTGCCGGCTGGCCGACAACAGGAAGCGGATGTTGGCGATATAGCGGGTGAACAGGCGCCTGGGATCGAAACACATGCGCCAAAACCATTCCAGATGCATGTTCTGCAACCCTGCCGGCGCGCGCTTTTGCTTTCCGGCAATGAAATCGAGCGAGCCGCCCACCCCGATCGAAACCGGTACGTTCCAGCCGCGGACATGCATACTGATGAACTTATCCTGCTTCGGCACGCCGAAGGCCACGAAAAGGATGTCGGGCCGCGCCTGCTCCAACCGCTGGAGGATTGCGCGGTGATCCATCTCCAAAAGCGGGGCGAAGGGCGGCGAATAGGTTCCCGCCACCTTCAAATCCGGATGGCGGGTCTTCAGGATATCCATGGCCTTTTTCGCGACGCCAGTGGCAGAGCCAAGCCCGTAGATCCTGAAACCCTCCTTGGCGGATCGTTCCGCCAGCATCGGGGTGAGGTCGCTGCCCGTCACACGCTCCTTGAGAGGCGGGCCGAAAAACGGGGAGAGCTTCACAATGGGAAAGCCGTCGGCCAACACGAGGTCGGCGTCGATCAGCAGCCGCTGCACCTCGGGGTCGCGCCAGGCCTGGGTGACAAAATCCAGGTTGGCCGTGGCAATATTGGCCGGAAGGCCGGAGCGCACGCGTGCGACCATCCAGTCGATGGCCTCCTCGAAAGTCACGTTATGGAACGGAACCCCGAAAATGGCCAGCGGAACGGGAGTTGGATCGATACTGTCCATACGACAAATGCTATCGGCAAAACCCGCCCGGCGCAAGTTTTTCCAATGGTTTAAAATACTTCCGCCAAGCAAATGCCAGCGGATCCCTTTTACCAATCCCTGCTTGAGGGGCGGAGTGAAATACAGTAGGTTGTTTTTTTATTTTGCACAACTTAACGGAAAGACCCATGAACTGGATTTTGAAAAAGATACTCGGCTCCAAGAACGAGCGCGACCTCAAAAAGATGCAACCGCTGGTGGAACGCATCAATGAATTCGACGAGGAATACAAGGCGCTGACCGACGAGCAGCTGAAAGCCAAAACCGATGAATTCCGAACTCGCCTGCAGAACGGGGAGACGCTTGAAGAGATTGAGTGCGAGGCCTTTGCCGTGGTCAAGAACGCCGCGCGGCGCCTGTGCGGAACTCAGGTGGACGTGTGCGGCCACCCAACCCCTTGGGAAATGGTGCATTTCGATGTCCAGCTCATCGGGGGCCTGGCCATCCACAAGGGCATGATTGCCGAAATGGCGACGGGCGAAGGCAAGACCCTCGTCGCGACATTGCCGGTCTACTTGAACGCCTTGGCCGGCAAGGGCGCGCACGTCGTCACCACCTCCGACTACCACTCGCAGCGCGACTCGGAATGGATGGGCCACCTCTACACCTGGCTGGGCCTCAGCATCGGCTGCCTGAAAAACATGATGCCGCCGCCGCAGCGCCGCGAAATGTACCTGCGCGACATCACCTACGGCACCAATTCCGAATTCGGCTTCGACTACCTGCGCGACAACATGGCCTACCGTTCCGAAGACATGGTGCAGCAACAGGGCCACAACTTCGCCATCGTCGACGAAATCGACTCGATCCTTATCGACGAGGCCCGCACGCCGCTGATCATCTCCGGCCCCGCGCCCTACTCCTCCACGCAATATGCGGAGCTGCAGCCCGCCGCCGCCCGGCTCGTCAAGCGCCAGCGCGATCTCTGCACCCGCCTGCTCAAAGAGGCCAAGGACCTCCTTGCCGAAGGCGATGAGGCAGAAGCGTCGCTCCGCATGTACCAGGTGTTCGAGGGCATGCCCAAGAACAAGCAACTCATGCACATGATCGAGGATGTCAAAATCCGCAAGCTGCTCGAAAAAACGCAGCTGTCCATGCTTTCCGACACGCGCAAGGAACAGGCCCGCGAACTCCAGCAGGAGCTCTTCTTCACGATCGATGAAAAGGGCCACGACGCCGGACTCACCGAAAAAGGCTGCGAAGAACTCAACCCGAACGATCCGGAAATGTATGTCCTCCCGGACATGGTATCGGCCATGGCCGAACTCGATGGCGAAACCGACCTCTCGCCGGAAGAGATGATGGAAAAACGCCGGGCGATCCAGGAGGAGTTCGCCATCCGCAACGAGCGCGTCCACGCCGTCGACCAGTTGATCCGCGCCTATAGCGTCTATGAAAAAAACGTCGACTACGTGGTGCAGGACAACCAGGTCATGATCGTCGACGAGCATACCGGACGCCTCATGGTAGGCCGCCGCTGGAGCGACGGGCTGCACCAATCCATCGAAGCCAAGGAAGGCGTGAAGATCGAGCGCGAAACACAGACGCTCGCCACCATCACCATCCAGAACTATTTCCGGATGTACGACAAACTCTCCGGCATGACCGGAACGGCCGAAACCGAGGCCGACGAATTCCACCAGATCTACAAACTCGACGTCATGGTGATCCCCACCAACCGGCCCGTGCGGCGCGCCGACCTCAACGACCAGATCTACAAGACCCAGCGTGAAAAATTCAAGGCCGTCATCGACGACATCAAGGCCGCGCACGCACGCAAGCAACCCATCCTCGTCGGAACGGTGGCGGTGGAAACCTCCGAGCTTCTCAGCCGCATGCTGCGCCGCGAAAACATTGTCCACAACGTACTCAACGCCAAGAACCATGCGCGCGAGGCCGATATCGTCGCCAACGCCGGGCAGCCCGGCGCGGTGACGATCGCCACCAACATGGCCGGCCGCGGAACCGACATCAAGCTGCACGAGAGCGTCGTCTACCTGAACGACGAAGACGTTAAATCGAAGACCTTTTCACTCGAATCCAAAATCGAAGGAAAGTCGTTGCGCAAGCTGCTCGAAGAAAAACCCTGCGGCCTCTATGTGATCGCCTCCGAGCGCCATGAATCACGCCGGATCGACCGCCAGCTGCGCGGTCGCTGCGCGCGTCAGGGCGACCCCGGCGTCTCACGCTTCTACGTCTCGCTCGAAGACAATCTCATGCGCCTGTTCGGCTCCGACCGCATCTCCTCCATCATGGAAAAGCTGGGCATCGAAGAGGGCGAGGTGCTGGAGCATCCCTGGCTGAACAAATCCATCGAAACCGCCCAGCGGCGCGTCGAGCAGCAAAACTTCATGATGCGCAAGCGCACGCTCGAATACGACGACGTGATGAACAAGCAGCGCGAAAAAATATATGGCTTCCGCACCGAAGCACTGCAAAGCGAGAATGCCCGCGAACAGCTCTATTATTCCGTCGAGGAAATCGTCGCCAGCCGCGCCGAAGACGCCGTCGCCTCCAAGAGCGCCGCCGACCTGAAGGAATTCATCATCTGGGCCAACACCACCTTCCCGCTGGGTCTGCACGAAAGCGACCTGCCGAAGGAAAAGACGGTCGACAACCTGATCGACCTTGTGCTCGAACGCGTCAAGAAAGCCTATGAACTCAAGGCCAGCCACGAAAAACCCGAGGCCCTCCAGCGGCTGGAACAACAATTGATCCTGCAGGCGGTCGACGAGCATTGGCAGGAATACCTGCGCAACATGGACAGCCTGCGCGAAGGCATCGGCCTGCGCGCCTACGGCCAGCGCGATCCGCTCGTCGAATACAAGCGCGAAGCCTACAACCTGTTCATGGATTTGATGGATCGCATCTACGAAGAAATCGCCGCCTCCATGTTCCGTTCCGCGACCTCGGTGGATG
Source organism: uncultured bacterium (assembly GCA_965372395.1). Lineage (GTDB taxonomy): Bacteria > Verrucomicrobiota > Kiritimatiellia > Kiritimatiellales > Pontiellaceae > Pontiella. Next base: position 1,862 of record CBDVCB010000089.1, on the reverse strand, counting down.
CCATGGAAGGGTTCTTCCAATCGCTCTCCGGCATGCAGGTGCACAACGAGGTTTCCGCGCTCGCGGCCGCCGCGGCGCAAGCCGCCGCATCGCCGCAGCAGCAGGCCCCGATGGGTGCGCCGCCGCCCGGCATGGACATTCCGAAGGCACCGCAACCGATTCGCCGCGATGCCCCGAAAGTCGGCCGCAACGACCCCTGCCCCTGCGGCAGCGGACGCAAATACAAAAAATGCTGCGGCGCGGAAGGCTAGCCGCTCCTTTCATGCAGACATACGAGCACGTCGAAGAAGAGATGAACGGCAAGAGCAAGGTTTAAATAGGGACGACCTCTCCCGCTTTAAAACCACGGAAGAGGAGATTCGGTTCTATGCGGACGACTGGGGGAAAACACCCCGAACCAACCCACCGACCACAGCGGCCTGCTGAACGCACCGGCGGAAGACCGGCGCAGAAGAAAGCGCAAGCCGCTGGCAGAGCAGAAGGCGATTGTGGCGCAGGAGGAGAAGCTGTTTGGAATGGTGGATGAATTGGAGCGGCAGGTGACCCGCTCGCGCACGGATGCCGCCGCCCTAATGGCCTCCGTCCTCGCCGCCGCCTTCGCCTCATCGTAGACGCGGGCTTTCAGCCGCGTTGTGCAAAAAGGAGACCATATTTATCGGCGCAGACAATAAAACAACATGGTTTATAAATTCTAGCGCCCCTCCTTGCCACCAAATGTTGTGGTTCATACCCTTCGGGGAGCCTATATCATGTGGTATTTCTGTTTCGCCCTCATATGAACAATTTAGCTTTTACTTCCGCATCTGATTTAATACCCTATGTCGCTGTTTTGGTTGGGGTTGCGTGGAGATTGAATGAGTACCTTGCGAGGTAAAGCGATTACTTCATGGGAGATTGCAGAGGAACTTTGTGCCGATGAAACCAAAATCAATTTTGTCGCGAATCGATATTATTATGCCCTGTTCCAAGCTGCATGGTGGAGGAATGGACAATCCTCGGCTCCACTAGAAAAGCGAGAGGATGAAGGTACTCATCAATTTGCTAAGCGCATTGTTGATAAGATATCTACTGAAACAAAACGGAAGCGTATCTTTAGGACATTCTATGCGCTCAGAATAACAGCAGACTACAAGCCCATCGATGTTAAGAGATTTCAGCTGAAAGCTTATGATATCAACACGGCATTTAGGTTGCTGACCGAACTAATTGAATCGGGAGATACAACATGAAGAATCTAAACAATGTAATCAGCCGAATTAAAAAACAATTTGAGGGCATCCATGTTGGAATCGAAAAACATGATGTCATTGGCGGGGAATACGAGGTTTCTTGCTATGGCCTTCCTGAAAATCTGTTTGATGAGGTGTCTTCTTTTGTTTTCGACCTTAACGACGAGCTATATCCCGATTATGAGATAGAGCTTATTCCGATCTTATATACCAAGGAAGAAACCAGGGAGCATTTCCCGGCCATAGCCGATCAGCTATTGATGGAATCCATTTCTCGAGTACGGCCTACTCCAAAGTTTCTACCGGTCCACAACTCAGAATTGCCAACCACCCCCTGTGTGTGCCCACCCGTAAGTCCCCACCACCCCATCTATGCAATGGATGAGCCATCTGGAACACGGCTCTATTCAACCGAGAAGGCAGCAGTGGACGAAACATACGCAAGAGCTGCGTAAACCAGAGCGATCAAGACCATGAATGACAACGAAAACCCCGGGATTAGCTTTAATTACATCAACCTAGTCGCTAGTTGTGTAAACATGGTCGATGCAGTCGCTGAGCTAAAGTATGGCCTTGCCGTAACAAAGATTGACCGCAAGGAAATCAGCGACACCGAAATGGTTGCTTTCATCT
>CBDVCB010000088.1:0-10207 GCA_965372395.1 uncultured bacterium | reverse complement strand
TCGATCAGAATCTTGACCGATTTCGGGGTCTTCGAGAGATCGCCATAGCCCTTTTCTTCCAGGGCCGAAAGGCTGTAGTAGCCCACTTTTTTTCCGCTGGAGAGCTCCAGCTCCTTCTTCGCAAAATCAAATGTGCCCATAATACGATCATCCTTGTTTGGGTTGGGAAAAGACCGAAAACTAGTGTTTACGCTGCGGGGTGTCAACCAACGGTAGGCCGAGGGTTTGCGGCCGACGACTAATCGTCGTATACGACCGATGTATTGGAAAAGCGGTCATGCCAGTTTTGGCCAAAAAGAAAGGAAAGCTGGTCGAGCGGAATGATCCGGCACAGGGAGCGTCCGCAAATATCCAACCACCCCGGGGTTTCCCCTCGATGGTCGACAACCTTTGTCTTTGTGATGAATTTGGCCGGCGACTTTCCGAATAGTGATTCGAATACGGAGAAATAGAGAAGATACGAAACCAGACCGAGAATGGAGCCACCCACCCCGTCGAGGGTTTCAATCATGGAATCAATCCATGCTTCACTGCCGAGAAGCCCTACCAAGATCCCTAGGCTATATAAAATGATGAGCACCATCACATTGAAGATGAGTAGATCCAGAACGTGGTTAATGAAGCGGACGGAGGTGCTGGCAAAGTTTGCATATTTTCGTTTTTTCATGATGCCCTTTCCTCCCCGAAGTCCTCTTCACGCGAGCAGCAGTATTCGATGATGCCCGAAATAGCATCCGCCGAAACACCGCGCCAAAAGATTTGCCATTTGCCCGCAATGTGGCGCCCGTCGGCCTGCTTGTCGTACCATGCGTTGAAGGGGTTCGCGACGTTGGAGCGCCAGAAGAGGGCATCGTGGTTGCGGCAGACTTCGCGCCATAGATCCATGGCAACACCCTCTCCGCGTGCCTCTTGGCCAACCGCAAACTTGGAGAGATACAGCCCCGCTGGATGCTGTTCGAGCAGAACCGCGCCGCGATAGTCCTTTTCGATATAGGCATCGTTGACGCGATCCAGAAACGATTCGCTCTTCAGTTTCTTGGCAAAGCTCTCTTCGAGCAAGCCTAGCAGGCGGACGCGGCCGACGTTTTCCAGACCTCGGAAACGCGCGATTTCGCTACCCTTGCGGAACAGCGTTCCCGCCCCTTTGACGGTGAAGATCTCGCTCAGCAGGTTGATCGGCGATGTGATGGACAAGTGGGTCCCCGGCCGCGCATCGACAAGCCTTTTCCCGAGAGCGGGGAAATCGTATTCCAGCGGCTCCAATGCCTGGAAGTTTTCCCTGTGGGTGTAGACATAGGGCAGCAACTCGCCGGAGGCGCTTTTCAGCCCGCCCGCTGCACGGATAAAGTGGACGCGCTTGGCCACGGAGGGCAGCAACTGGAGGAGCGCATCCTCCAGTTCAACGTTTTCCGCCACCAGCACCGGCACCTTTTCGGCTTGGCGAGCGTATTGGATGAAATCGGGAACGCCGCCGTCCAAGCGTTGGAAATCGAAAATCGGCTCCGTGGCCAGCGCTTCGTGCATTTTCGAGGCCTTTTCGCCGCAAAGCAGGATGGCGGGAACCAGTTCGAGCCGCAACAGGAAGTGGAGATCGAACGCCAGCACTTCGGCTCCGGCCTCGATGCTTTCCAGATCCGGGCACAGCAAGGCGAAGCAGGCCGACGGGTCGGCATGGAACTTATCGAGATAGAACTCGTATTCGTCCCGCCGCCCGATGCTGTCGAGAAACAGCCGTATGGTTTTATTCAAAGCAATCATGACTAACCACTAATTAGCACTAATCTTCACTAATTCACCAGAACAGAATCATTAGTGCGGATTAGTGTCTATTAGTGGTTTGTATCAAAGTTCCTGTTTCGTCTTTTTGGAGAGCCGCTTGAGCTTGCCGGAAAGGGCAACTTTTTTGACGTGCGACATGCGGTCGACCAGCAGGATTCCATCAAGGTGGTCGAGCTCGTGCTGGATGGCCCGGGCAAGCAAGCCCTTGGCATGGATCAACTGCGAGTTGCCATCGAGGTCTGTGTATTGGGCATCGACTTCGTACCACCGCGGCACATTGGCAAAGATTTCCGGAAAGCTTAGGCAGCCCTCCTGGCCAATCTGCACATCGTCGGTGTGCCCCGTAATCTTGGGGTTAATGAACACCAGCGGCATTTCGATGCCCGGGTTTTCGCGCTGATCGTCATCGCCCATATCGCTCTCGTCCGGAATATCGATAACAAATATGCGTTCGGTGCGTCCGACCTGCTCGGCCGCGAGGCCAAGACCGCGCTCCTTGTGCATGGTCTCCAACATCTCCCGCGCGAGTGCGCGGATCCCGTCGTCGATGTCTTTCACTTCCCCGGCCTTCTTGCGAAGCACCGGGTTTCCATATGTGCAAATGGGTAAACTCATAGGGGCTAGGTTTTCGTTGAGTTGTTCGGCGATGTCAATTGAATTTGAATGGTGGGCGATGCAAACCACGCTCGGTAATGATGCCGGAAATCAGATCGTTTGGCGTGACGTCGAACGCCGGGTTGTAGATGCGGATGCCTTCGGGAGCGGTTGCGCGCCCACCAAAACCCCGGATCTCGGAAGCATCGCGCTGCTCGATCGGAATCAGGCCGCCGTGCTCCATCGAGGCGTCGATGGTGGAGGTCGGTGCGGCGACATAGAACGGAATCCCGTGGTGCTTTGCCAGCACCGCCAGCCCATACGTCCCAATCTTGTTGGCCGCATCGCCATTGGCCGCAATGCGATCGGAGCCAACCATGACGAGACCGATCTTTCCCTCCTTCATCACCTGCGCCGCCATGTTGTCGCAGATGGTCACCACGTCGATCCCGGTTCGCTGCAGCTCCCATGCGGTCAGGCGCGAGCCTTGCAGAAGCGGGCGCGTTTCGTCGGAATAGACCGTGAACTTCCGGCCTTCGGAATGGGCGACGTACATCGGCGAAAGGGCGGTTCCAAAATCACCCGTCGCCAGCGCGCCAGCGTTGCAGTGCGTCAGGATGCCCATGTCCTCTTGAATCAGCGCCTCGCCATGCGCGCCGATGGCTTGGCACATTTGGATATCCTCCTCCAGAATCGCCAGAGCCTCCTTCAAGAGAGCACGCTTCATCGCAAGCGGATTATCATACTTAATGAAGTATGATATTGAGCCTTCGCACCGCTCCAGCGCCCAAGACAGATTCACCGCCGTCGGACGAGAGGCCGCCAGCTTGCCGGACAGCTTTTCCACCGCCGCGAGAAACTGTTCCGGTGTTTCGGCAACGATGTGCTGGGCTGCAGCGGCCAATCCCAGCGCGGCCGCGCAACCGATGGCGGGTGCGCCGCGGACGGAGAGCCGCTTGATGGCACCGACCGTTTCATCGATGCCGTCGAGTTCAAGATAGGCCAGTTGCTGAGGTAGCTTGGTCTGGTCGATGATGCGCAGCTTGCCCGGAAGCAGCGGAGTGCCCTCTTCTAAGCGCGCGAGCACCTTTCCTTCAGCAGTGATCCAACGTACGGTTTCCAGCATAGATTGATTCCTTTCGGTGGAAATTCAGGGTATACCATTCCGCAATCCCGACGCGAAGGAAAGGTTGAAATGATTGAGCAAAAACAAGCCGTAGCCGACTGTATGAACCGCCTCTATATCCAAGGGCTGACCACCACTTCCGGCGGCAACATCTCGCTACGCATCTCCGGGGGGTTGATCCTGCTCACGCCGTCGGCCACCGACAAGGGGAACATGCGCGCCGAACAGATCGCCGAAATCGGATTGGACGGCGCCAACCATACCCCGCACCTGAAACCCAGCATCGAAACCTCCATGCATCTGGAAATCTACAAGCGGCATCCGCACGTCCAGGCCATCGTCCATGCCCACCCGCCCTGCGCCAGCACATTCACCGTCGTGCACAAGCCCCTTAATGTGCGGCTGATCGCCGAAGCCTACGCCATGGTCGGCGAGCCGGCCATCGCCCCCTATGCCTTGATGGGCACTCCCGAACTGGCCGATTCCGTTGCGGGCAGCCTGAAGGAAAACACCTTCTGCGTACTGATGGAAAACCACGGCGTACTCTGCATTGGCGACACGCTGTTACAGGCTTTCGACCGGATCGAAGTGCTGGAGAACGCCGCCAAGATCAACGTCTACGCCAACCAAATCGGCGGTGCTCGGGAGCTAACCGATGCGCAGTGCCGTGAAATTGACGGAATGATGGGACGCAATGGCTGATATCGTTCTAGCCGCATTCAACGCCCGCTATGCGCACAGCTCCTTCGGCGCGCGCTATCTGCTCGCCAACCTCGGCGACTTGCGGACGCGGACCGAATTGATGGAGTTCGACATTGCGGTGCAACCGCGCGTTGCGGTTGAAAAAATACTGGCGCACAACCCGCGCATCGTCGGCATCGGCTGCTACATCTGGAATATCGAACTCGCCACCAAGGTTGCTGCGCTGATCAAAAGCATTCGCCCCGAAACCAAGTTGATTCTCGGCGGCCCCGAAATCAGCTACGAAACCGAAGAACAGGAAATCTTCCAATACGCCGACCACGTCATCTGCGGCGAAGGCGAGATCGAGTTCCCTCGCCTCTGCCGCGAACTGCTAGCCTCTCCTCCGGGCAGGCGGGCCGCCTGCGATACAAGCACCGTACCGCAGGCGGCCCGCCTGCCCGACAGCACAGGCTTCAACCCATTCCAGCCCGTCGAACAAACCCACCGCAAAAACCTCCCGCACTGGACGCAGGACGAATGCGCCTACTTCGTCACCTTCCGACTCGCGGACTCCATTGCACAGTCGCGCATCAAGGAATACGAGGAGCTACGTGAGAAATGGGAGGAACACCACCGGCCTCCATATTCCCGGAAAGAACAGGAGCAGTTCGAAGAGCTCTTTTCCGAACGGGTAAATGGATGGCTCGACGAAGGCGCTGGATCATGCTGTCTAAGGGAGCCGGAACTAGCCGCCCATATTGCGGAAACACTCCTGCATTTCGATGGTGAACGCTATGAACTGGACGAATGGGTCATTATGCCTAACCACGTGCATGTTCTAGTCAAACCACTGGAAAACTTTGGGCTATCGCCCATTCTCCACACGTGGAAATCCTATTCAGCGCATGCCATCAACAAGGCTGCAAACCGCGAAGGTCAATTGTGGCAGCGAGAGAGCTATGACCACATCGTCCGCGATTCGGAAGAGCTGGCCCGGATTCGCAATTACATACGCCGGAATCCGGAAAAAGCTGGAATCCACGTTGCCTATGCGGGGAGCAGGCGAGCCGCCTGCGGTACAGCTCGTATCGCCGTCTGCCCGGCGGCTTCCGTACCGCAGGCGGCTCGCCTGCTCCGCGCAGGGCCGGTGGATGTTGCACAAATCGCCTTGCCCTACGACTTCTACACCGACGAAGACATTGCCCACCGCGCAATCTATGTGGAGGCGTCGCGCGGATGCCCGTTCCGGTGCGAATACTGCATGTCGTCGCTCGACCCTGCCGTCCGTTACTTCTCGGGGGAGACGTTGTTTCCGGCCTTTGGGAAACTGCTGGATCGCGGAGCACGGCGTTTTAAATTTGTCGACCGCACCTTCAATCTCGACATCACCCGCGCCCTCGAAATTCTTGCTTTTTTCCGCAAGCGCTATGAGCCCGGCATGATGCTGCATTTCGAGGTGATCCCCGACCCCTTGCCAGACGAGCTGATGGAGGCCGTCGCAGCGTGCCCGCCCGGCATGCTCCAATTTGAAATTGGCATCCAGACCTTCAACGAGGCCGTGGCGCACCGCATCCAACGCCCATTGAATATTGAAAAGATCGAAACCAACATGCGGCGCCTGCGCAAAGAAACCGGCGTACACATCCACTCCGACCTGATTGCCGGACTGCCCGGCGAAGATTTGGAAAGCTTCGAGGCCGGTTTCAACCGACTGCTCGCACTCCATCCGCAGGAGATCCAGCTCGGCATTCTCAAGCGGTTGCGCGGCGCACCGATCGCCAAACATTCCAAAGATTGGAAGATGGTCTACAGCCCGCACGCACCCTACGAAGTCCTCCAGACCAGTTGCATTTCATTCGAGCAAATGCAACGCATCAACCGCTTCGCCCGCTTCTGGAACCTCACCGTCAACAACGGGCAATTCATCCACACCGCACCGCTCCTCTGGCGGGACGCCGCCTCCCCGTTCGCGGCGTTCATGCAGTGGAGCGACTGGCTCTATGCAAAGACCGGAACCACCGGCAATATTGCCCTGCTGCGGCTCGCCAAATTGTTGCTGGAATTCCTCAGCGTGGAAAAAGGAATCGGTGAAAAAACCGCCGCCGAATCGCTTTGGCGCGATTACCAGCGCGGCAACCGCCCCGACGCACCGGGCTTTTTGAAAAAACATGGCTTCGGGCAAGGCCGCCAAGATGGCGGCGATACGACCGTACCGCAGGCGGCCCGCCTGCCCCGCCAAGCACGACACCAAAAGGATTGAATTATGCCCGAAAAAACCAAAACCAGCGGAGGACAGCTTAATCTGCTGGTGGCCGTACAAGATGTGGAACCCGTCTGCGAATGGGTGCGCGAGGCGCTGCAAAAAGAGCCGATCGAAGTAACCCAACCATTGGCCGAGGAATCGCTGATCGAGATCTATTTCGGCTCGCAGCTCGAAGCGCAGATTGCGCTGAAGGCGTTGCCGCCCGAGCTCCCGGTTCGGGCGGCGGAAGCAAAGGAGTACAAGGAAGAGGACTGGACCACCTTCTGGCAGCACCATTTCAAAACCATGGAGATCGGGAAGAATCTACGCATCGTCCCCGAATGGGAAAAAGTACCGGAGGATGGAAGAATCAACATCGTCATCAACCCCGGCCTCAGCTTCGGAACGGGCGGGCACTTCACCACCAAGTTTTGCCTCGAAGCGCTGGAGGAAGCGATCCAAACCTTGGAACCGCAAACAATGATCGACGCCGGAACTGGGAGCGGCATCCTCTCCATCGCCGCCATCAAGCTCGGTATCCCGCAGGTCGGCGCTTTCGACTACGACCCCATCTGTGTCGAACAGTGCAACGAGAACGCGGAACGCAACGGCGTGGCCGGAAACATCAACTTTTTTCAGGCGGATGTGCTGGAGCCGGGTTGGTCTTCAGAACCCGTCGACCTGCTCTGTGCCAACATCCTGACCTCTGTACTGCTCGAAGCCGCGCCGCTGATCAAGCGGGCGACCAAGAAACGAATGCTGCTCAGCGGCATCCGGGAAATCGAGGCCGACGCCGTGGCCGACACCTTCGTCCAGCTCGGCTGCCGCGAAGTCTCCCGCGACGGCGATGGCCAATGGTGTGGGCTGGTGATCGATGTCTAGAAAACAAGAAAACAAAACTCGAACGCGTCTCGATGGCTATCTGGACATCCTGGGGCTGGGCCTTGCGATGGCCACGTTGCTGGGCTTTCTTGGGCGGTTGTATTGGGTGTTCGACTTGTTTTCGCACTTTCGGGTGCAGTACATGCAGCTCTGCCTGATTCTGATTGGCATTGCGTTGTGGCGACGGAAAAACAAGCGGGCGGTTGCCTGGGTGCTGCTGGCCTGCCTCAACTATGCCTTCGTCCTCCCGCTCTATTTCGGGAAACCCGCCCCGCCGAGCGGCCCGACCGTGCGCGCCATGCTAATGAACCTCAACGCCGGAAACGGGAATACCGAGCAGGTGTTGGAAGCCATCAAAAATGCCGACCCCGACCTCCTGCTGCTGGAAGAGGTCACTCCAAAATGGGCGCACGAACTGGCCGTCTTGAACACGGCCTATCCCCACCGCATCGCCGAACCACAGGAGGGGTGTTTTGGAATTATGCTCCTGAGTAAATATCCTCTAGAACACAGCGAAATAGTACAACTCGACGACTCCAATGTTCCAACAATTACAACCGAGCTACACTTGCCGGAAGGTGTTGTTTCTGTCATCGGAACGCACCCCGTTCCTCCTGTTAATTCTAGATGCTTCAATGACAGGAATGTACATTTTAGTAACTTGCACAAATGTGCAATGACTCGGAATCATCCTGTTTTTCTAATCGGCGATCTCAACACATCCCCGTGGTCGCCACACTTTCGCGATCTGCTTTCGCAATCCGGCCTAAAGAACAGCATGAAAGGCTTTGGCTTCCAGCCCAGTTGGCCGAGCAACAACCGGTTTCTGCGCATCCCACTCGACCACATGCTCCACTCGCCGGGAATCGCCATCCACAACCGCGTGGTAGGCGAGGATGTAGGCTCCGATCATTTTCCGGTGATTGTGGATTTCTCAATATTGTAGACGGAGCTTCCAGCTCCGTTGCACACGCTCGGTGCGGCTGCACAGATTCTTCGCAACGGAGCTGGAAGCTCCGTCTACATTTAAAAGAATCCGCGATCCTCGGTAAGCAGGTCTTCGGGAATCTCGGCGAGAAAGCGGGAAGGGTCGAGGAAGATCATGCCGCCGTCGCGCTGGCGGCGCACCATGGGCGAGCAGAGGAAGAGCTGGTCTTCGGCGCGAGTGACGGCGACGTAGAACAGGCGTCTCTCTTCGGCGTCGCCCGATTCTTCGATGGCCTTCTTGCCGGGGAACATATCTTCGTTGAGGAAGAGGACGAAGACGGCTTTCCACTCCAGCCCCTTGGCCTGGTGGATGGTGCTGAGGCGCAGGGCATCCTGGCTTTCTTCGTCGGACGGGGCCTTGCCGCCATCGGCATCGAGGTTGGAGAGCAGGGCGATTTCGGAGAGGAAGGCTTCGGTGGACTCAAACTTGACGGTGAAGTCGATGAGTCCATCGATATCCTCGGCGCGGAACTTATGGTTGTCGAAGTTTTCGACCATGTATTCGGTGTAGAAGGCCTTGTTGAAGCGGAAGATGATTTCGCCGGGGTCGTTCTGGAGGTTGTCCTTGCGGTAGGCGAGAAAGATGGGCTTGATGGCTTCCCACCCTTCGCGCGCGACGGCGGGCAGGGCAGAGAGGAGTTCTTCGTGGGTTTCCGGACGCTGGAGGTTTATGCGGCCGCCGAGCTTGTGGAAGATTTTGTGCGAACCTTTTTTCCCAACCCTTGGAAGCATTTCAACGAGGCGGGTGAAGGCAAGTTCGTCGGAGGGATTGACGAGCAGACGCAGGACGGTGCAGACATCCTTGATATGCGCCTGTTCGAAGAAGCGGACACCGGAGGTGACAATGTAGGGCATCTGTGCGCGCGCGAGTTCCATCTGCAATTCCATGGCGTGGAAGTGCGAGCGGTAGAGCACGCATATTTCGGAGAACGGGATGCCTCCACGATTCAGTTCGCGCGCCTTTTCAATCACATAGCGCGCCTGCACCGAGCCGTCGCGGACTTTCGCCAGCTTCGGCAACGCCTGGCTTTCGCGCACCGCTTGCAGCTCCTTCTGGAACTGGTCGGGATTGCCGGCAATGACTTCGTTGGCGACATCGAGGATTTCGGGGGTGCTGCGGTAGTTGGTCTGCAAGAAATACTTCACAACGGTCGGATAATCATCTTCAAATTTTAGAAAGTTTCTAAAATCCGCTCCTCGCCAAGAATAGATGCTCTGAAAATCATCGCCGACAACCATTAAGTTACCATGTTGCTTAACCAACATATGAACCATCTCTGCCTGAATGGTATTCGTATCCTGATATTCATCGACGAGAACATGCTTAAACCTTTGCTGAAAGGAATTCCGAAGACTCTCATTTTCTGCCAGTAGTTTATGCGCATAAATCAGCAAGTCATCAAAATCCATCGAATTCGACTCCTTCTTAAACTGCTGATAACGAGCATGTACTTTTAGTACTTCCTCTGCATTGACTTCTGAATGCTCAAACCGCTCATCGACGGCGGCGGAAAGGTCGCCCATGCGGCCGCTCACGACACCGAAAAGGCTGAGCAGTACGTCCGGTTTTGGAAAGTGTTTCTTTTCAACCCCAAGCTCATCCGCACATTTTCGAAGAGCCCTTTTAGCATCCTCTGCATCGAGAATAGTAAAATCATTTCCAAAGCCTACCACGCCAGCATAAGAGCGTAGCAGGTAGTTAGAAAAATGATGAAAAGTACCGCTGAATTTGCTGGTAAAAGGATGTCCGATGAGATCTTCCGCCCGACTTAACATCTCCTTCGCGGCCTTATTCGTAAAAGTCAGCAGTAGTATCTGCCGAGGACTAATTCCCTGGTGTTTGACAAGGTAGTAAAGGCGGTAGATCAGCGTGCGGGTCTTGCCAGTTCCGGCGGCGGCGATCACCAACGCCG